>SKTQ01000294.1 GCA_007122505.1 Bacteroidales bacterium
GTAAATTGTTAACCAATCTTTGAAATATAGTCTTGTTAATTTTATTTTTTCATAACTTTACACAATTGTAAAAAAGAAAAATATGGTTGACCGTGTAAAAAAAATCATCCAGGAAAAGAATCTGAGCTCATCAGGTTTTGCAGACAAAATTGGTGTGCCACGCTCCACCATATCGCATATTTTGTCCGGACGAAATAATCCCAGTCTGGAATTGGTGCAAAAAATTCTGGATACATTTCCTGATCTGCGGACAGAATGGTTAGTGAGAGGCAAAGGTGATATGTTTACCGGTGCTCCCCGTGATCTGTTTTCTTTATCTGAAGAAGCTACAGAGGATAAAATAGGGGAAAACAATTATCAAGATGACAATAGTAAAAAGGAAGCGGAAAGTGTAGCTTCTGAGGCTCGAAGACTTGCCGAAAACAATGAAAAGACACACGAAGGTTTGAAGGAGGAGAAGGCTGTTAAGGCCATGAAAGGGGATAAAATAATTGATAAAATCATTGCTTTATATACCGATGGGACTTTCTCATCCTATGGACCTTCTGGTGAATGAAAATCTGTGTAAAATTTGGCGGGCGCAATCATTTTTGATCTGCCGAGCCACTGTCTGTAAAGAAAAAATTTACCTCGCGCAGCGCATTTTGGTCTGAATCTGAGCCATGAAGGGCGTTTAAGACCGTGCTTTCTCCAAATTGTTTGCGCAGTGTATCATCGGCCGCTTCTGCAGGGTTGGTCGCTCCGATAAGGGCCCTGAAGCTTCTCACAGCGTCATGTTTCTCAAGAATGAGTGCCGCCAGAGGCCCTGAAGTCATTGACATGGTAAGTCTTTCAAAAAATTCCTGACCGCTGTGGATCGCGTAAAATTCCTCAGCCTCTTCGGTCGATAAATGCACAAATTTTGAATCTTTGATTGAAAAACCGGACATTTTGATGCGCTCTGTAATATCGTGCACATGGCCTTTGGCAACAGCATGCGGTTTAATGATTGCAAGAGTGTAAGTTCCCACTTCCCCTGATAAATCAACTTTGGATTTTGAAAAACCCGCTTCCTTTTGTTTTATGCGGTGATCGGCACCTTTCATTTTTCCATGTGTTCTTAAAAAAAATCTTTGTTATATGTAAATATACGTATAATTTTTTGATTAACAAAAATTGCTGTAAAATAATGTTTATTTCCTGCAAAAGTTTATGATTTTTTCGAACTGAAATCCTTTTCAAAATTGTTACCTTTGTTGGCTTATTTTACAGGGATAGATATTTTGGAAAAAGAGCGAATAAAAAGACTGCAAAGTTTGCTTGAAAACAAAGAGCAACGAGTGGTTATTGTTGCACACACTAATCCCGACGGAGATGCCATTGGCTCATCACTGGGGTTTTATGGCTACCTGCAACAAAAAGGTTTCTCAAAAGTTGATGTGATTGCTCCCAACAAGTATGCTTCTTTTCTCCATTGGATGCCGGGTAATAACGATGTACGCATAGCAACTGACGATCCGGAAAACACCCTGAAAATCATAGCACAGGCCGACATGATCATCTGTCTTGATTTTAACGGGTTTGGACGTGCCGAACAACTGGAAAAACCTTTGCTGGAAAGCACGGCCTTTAAAGTGATGATTGATCACCATCCCGATCCGGAAAATGGGTTTGACCTGGTTTTGTCTGATACCTCGGTGAGCAGTACCGCTGAGCTTGTATACCGTTGCATTACCGATATGGGCGATGAAGCATTAATTACCAAGGAGATCGCAGAATGCTTGTATGCCGGAATCGTTACCGACACGGGCTCTTTTAGCTTTGCCTGCAACAATCCGGCAACTTACGAAGTGGTAGCCCGCCTTATTGAAAAAGGTGTTGACGGCGCTTATCTGCACCGGTTGATATACAGTACATACACCGAAAACCGTATGCGGCTCCTGGGTTATTCCCTTTCCGAAAAGCTGCAGGTTATTCCGGAAGCCCAAACAGCCTTCATCAGTTTGACCAAAAAAGATCTGGAGCGTTTTCATCACAACGAAGGGGATACCGAAGGTCTGGTGAATTACGCCCTTGATATCAGGGATATCAGGCTCGCGGCACTGTTTATGGAAAAGGAGGATCATGTCAAGGTATCATTGCGGTCGGTGGGAAAGCTGGATGTGAATCGCCTGGCCAGAAATTACTACCAGGGCGGAGGCCATGTGAATGCCGCCGGGGGAAAGAGTTTTTTAACGATGAATGATACACTTGAAGCATTTATTGCGTTGGTAAAGAAAGGCTTTGAATAAAATGAATTCTTTTGGCAAGATTAGTTCATGGTTTTTGATGGTGCTCGCTACCGGCATACTGCTGTATGCCTGTAAAACCGAGCCGGACAGCATGGACTTACCGGATGCCGCTCAAATTCAGGAAGCCTTGCTGGAAAGCAACAAGCATCTGCTCGCAATGGAGGAAGAGTCTATTGATGATTTTATCGGACGCTATGGCTGGAAGATGAGAGAAACCGGATCAGGGCTGCGCTATAAAATAACACACACAGGCACCGGAGAAAAGCCTGTATATGGCAACATTGTTGACATTGCATATACCATTTATCTCATCACAGGCGACCCGGTTTATTCGTCCGACTCCGATGGCCTTCGCACATTTACCGTAGGCCGTGGTGGCGTAGAAAGGGGACTCGAAGAAGCCATCCTGAAACTGAACGAAGGAAGCAGAGCCACCCTGATCATGCCGCATCACCTTGCACATGGCGTACCCGGTGATGGAAAAATGATTCCCAAAAGAGCAACCATCATATATGAACTCGAACTTATGAATGTTTACTAACACAACTTTAAAATCCAATGATTATGAAAACCCTGAATGTATTTTTGATCATCCTTTTGGCATCGGCAGTGATGGCATGTGGTGGAGCGCCAAATAACCAGGCAGAAGAAAATGCAACTGCAACGGTTGAACTGGCCGATCCGCCTCAGTTTGAAACCACCGAAACCGGACTGGAATATTACTTCTTTGAAAAAACAGATGGACGTAAACCTGAACTGAATGAAATCCTCAGTGTATATATGGTTTACAGAATTCAGGACAGCATCATCTTTGACAGTCAGCAAATGGGTATGCCAATGTTTTTGCCCATGATGGCATCAGAATATCCGGGCGATATTTATGAAGGATTTGCCATGATGGCCGTGGGAGACAGTGTCATCTTCAGAACTGATGCCGCTTCTTTTTATGTCCATACAGCCGGAATGCCGGAAGCCCCCGATTATGTGAAACCCGGAGACCAAATGATTTTCGATATCAGGTTGCTTTCAGTCATGAATGAAGATGAATTTGCCCAGGAACAGCAAAGACTGATGGAAGAACAAATGGCTGCAGATATGCAAAGAGCTGATGATGAAGAGGGATTGATGCTGGAGTACCTCCGGCAGGAGGGTATAACTGTTTCTCCTACCGAAAGCGGATTATACTACGTTGAACTCCAGGCAGGTGATGGCCCGCAACCAGATCCCGGTAATATGGTTGCCGTGCATTATGAGGGTCGATTACTTGATGGTACGGTCTTCGATTCTTCCTACGACAGGAATCAACCGCTGGAATTCAGACTGGGTCAGAGACAGGTTATTCCAGGCTGGGACGAAGGAATCAGTTATATGCGTGTTGGCGGGAAAGCCAGATTGATTATACCTTCCTACCTTGCCTACGGAGAAAGAGGTGCCGGAGGGGTAATTCCACCTTTCAGTACCCTCGTATTCGATGTGGAACTGGTTGATATCGTTGATTAATGATTTGACCAATGAAACCTCTGTCGTTTTTTGGTGCCGGCAACCTGAAACAGCTTACCCCTGTATTCATCCTGCTTTCGGTTTTGATTGTTGGCGGGTGCAGCATTTTACAAATGCCCGAACCCGCGCCAAAACCGAGTTTTACCGATACAGGATTGGCCTATACAATTATTCGCGAGGGAGAAGGTGAACTGCCGGTTGAAGGTGATTTGGTAACGCTTCATTACAGGGGCTATCTTTCAGATGGAACCTTGTTCGATTCCACTTATGACAGAAATGAACCCGTTCAGATTATCATGGGAAGGGGAGAACTCCTGCCTGGAATGGAGGAAGGAATTGCCCTGCTCCGCAGTGGCAGCCGGGCAAGGTTGGTGATACCACCCGAACTTGCCTATGGCGACAAGGGATTTGGAAAAGTACCCGAAAATGAAACCCTGACATTCGAGTTGACCATCCTGAGAGTATTTACACCTGATACATCCTTTGAAACCGAGGATATGCACATCCTGGAAACTCCATCAGGCATCCGGTATGCTATTGTTGAACCCGGTAATGGCATTCCTCTGCAAAAGGAAATGCGTATCACACTTCATTACACAGGCTATATTGATGATGCGACACAAACCATGTTTGACAGCTCGCACGGGCGTGATGAACCCTTTGATTTTATCCTGGGCCGGCGCATGGTGCTGCCCGGATGGGAAGAAGTTTTGCCAAATCTGAATGTGGGCGATAAAGCCAAACTCTGGATACCCTCTGCAATGGCCTATGGAGACAGAGGCAGAGGTCCTATTCCGCCTGGAACTGATCTTGTTTTTGATATCGAAATCCTTGATGGTAAGATACTTCCCGCTCCGCCTGTTCTTCCGGTTGAAGGGAAAGACACCATTATGACAAGTTCCGGTTTAAGATTTATTATTGTTGATGAAGGAGAGGGTGACCCACCCATGCTTGGTCAGGTACTGGAAGTACATTATTCGGGATATCTGTCCGATGGCACGCTTTTCGACTCCTCCGTTCAGCGCAGTGAACCCATTCGCTTTGTGCTGGGAGCAGGACAAGTGCTCACAGGGTGGGACGAAGCGTTTATTTACCTGTTGCAGGGGAGCCGAGCCCGGCTTATCATTCCGCCCCATCTGGCCTATGGCGAACGCGGCACCGGACCCATTCCACCTGGCGAAACGCTCATTTTTGATGTCGAACTCGTGGAAATACTCAGGTAAATAAATTGTCCCCGCTTTTCAATCAAAAGCCCGGTATTCAGGTATCTATGTAAATAAAGATTTTAATTTATGGAAATGTGGTTATTACAAATCAGTTGGGACGCCAATCCTGAAATATTCAGGATTGGCAGTCTGGCAGTAAGATGGTACGGCTTATTCTGGGCCTTGTCGTTTTATATCGGCTATGAAATCATATCCAGGATTTTTAAAAAGGAAAACCTCCCTGCCGCGCATGCCGACAAAATACTGATCTACATGGCTGTGGGCAGCATCGTGGGTGCACGTCTCGGTCACTGTTTCTTTTATGATTTTGAATACTATTCACGCAATCTGATTGAAGTACTGTATATATGGCAGGGTGGACTGGCCAGCCACGGGGGTGCCATCGGGATCCTGATTGCCCTGTATTTTTATCAGAAAAAATTAAGCAATCAAAGCTTTGCCTGGTTGCTCGACAGGTTGGTGATCCCGGTATCTCTGGCTGCATTTTTTATCCGGATGGGTAATCTGATGAATTCGGAAATATATGGTGTGGAAACCTCACTGCCATGGGGATTTATCTTTGAAAATCGCGGTGAAGTAGTGCCCAAGCATCCTACGCAGATATACGAAGGACTTGCATACCTCATCCTGTTTGTAACCCTGGGCTGGCTGTATGTGAAAAAGCGCACCAGGTTACCGGAAGGCTTCCTCACCGGCTTTTTTGCCCTGTTCATGTTTACGGCGCGCTTCCTGGTGGAATTTATCAAGGAACCACAATCTCCCTTTGAAGAAAATATGCTGCTGAACATGGGGCAGATACTCAGTATACCTGCCATTATTGCCGGTATCGGGTTTATGGTGTATGCTTTCAGAAAACAAAAAAAGGAACGTAAGAAAAGTCCTTAGGGATTTTTACCAGGGATTAAGTCTGCTTTTTACCCTTTCTTATCCGGGTGCCACAAAAGAAAGATACTCGGACGTTTCTGAAGCTCCGGTAAACCATTCTTACGCCATTGGCCAACGGGCTTTGTGATTATTTCTTCTGTTTCCATGGTAAGATCTGTTGCTATGCAAAACAAGGTGGAAGAACTGCATTGCCTGATCACTTCCTCAGCCAGTGAAAGATTTCTGAAAGGGGTTTCCATGAAGATCTGGGTGGCACCTCCTTCTTTGGCATCTTTCTCGATTTCTTTGATTTTCTTAATTTGATGATGCTTTTTGATGGGAAGATAACCGTGAAAACAGAATTGCTGGCCGTTCATTCCGGAGGCCATGAGTGCCAGTAAGATGGAACTGGGCCCGACCAATGGTTTTAACGGAATACCAAGGCTATGGGCGTACCTTACTATTGTCTGACCCGGATCGGCAATGCCCGGGCATCCTACCTCAGATAAAAGCCCGGCTGACTTTCCTTTAAGTATATCATCAAGGTAGGTCGCCTGCTCCGTATCAGTCGTATGCTTATCCATGATGTGAAATATTGCGTCATCAAATGCCCTGCTATATCCGGCACTTCTCAGAAAACGGCGGGCTGTCCTTGCATTTTCAACAATAAATACATCCAGCGTATTGATCAAATCGCTGAAGGCAGCGGGGAAAACAGCCTCAGTGTGTTCACTGCCCAGCGAAGAGGGAATAAGAAAGAGTGTTCCACTTGATTTAGACGGGTTTGTCATGCTGTGTATGTTAATGATTGGTGATTGTCTTGTCCATCCATGGCAGCCGGTAAAGGTCAACATTCCCCCCGGAAAGGATTAGGCCGGTGTTTTTGCCGGCAAAATTTTCAGGATGTTCCATAACGGCGGCAAGTACGGTGGCAGCACTGGGCTCCACCACGATTTTCATCCGCTCCCAGATCAGTTGCATGGCCAGGACAATAGCTTCTTCACTAACCGTAAGGATATCTTCTGCACCCTCCAGGATGATGGGAAAAGTAAGGCTGCCCAAGGATGTACGTAAGCCATCGGCAATGGTGCTGGGGTTCCTGACAGGGATCAATTGCCGCTTTTGAAACGATTCCCGGGCATCGTTTGCCTGCTCCGGTTCTGCCCCAAACACCTTTGTACCGGGTGAGAAATATCGCGTGCTCAGGATGCTGCCGCTAAGTAATCCACCGCCTCCCACAGGTACTACCAGACAATCAAGAAGTGGTGTGTCTTCATACAGTTCGGCTGCAGCCGATGCCTGACCTGCAATAATGCGGTAATCATTATATGGGTGGATTTCCATGGCTCCACATTCTTTAATAACTTCTCGGAGCGTGGATTCGCGATCGGGTAGGGTAGGCCTGCAAAAACGAATGATGCCCCCGTATGACTCCACAGCGGAAACTTTGATTCTTGGTGCGTTTTCAGGCATCACAATGTGTGCTTTTATGCCGCGCATGGAGGCAGCCAGCGCAAGTGCCTGCGCATGGTTGCCCGATGAATGGGTGGCAACACCACGATCTGCATACTCCTGCGATAATGTCATCACCGCATGAGAAGCACCCCTGAACTTGAAAGCGCCCCCTTTCTGAAAATTTTCACACTTGAAATACAGTTTGCTGCCGGTAATTTCGTTAAGAGAAATGCTTGTCAACGAAGGCGTCCGATGAACCTGGGATGCAATGATCTCCCTGACGGCTACAATTTTTTTCTTATCAGGCAAACCATAATGGTTGGTATCCATGTCGCAAATTGTATTGAAAAGTTTTTTCGGATTATTCTGTTTTTGTGCAAGAACCCCTGATGCTGTTTACCATTCAGGCTTTCTGTAATGATGCATCCGCCTGCCATTGACACGCATATGGTTGTGATGCTCTCTGAAAAACATCAGTCTTTGTTTGGTTGCTTCCCGTTTATTTCTTCCACAATTTTTTCACAACTCAATTCCAGCATTTTAAAAACATGATCGAACCCATCTTTTCCGCCGTAATACGGGTCAGGAACATTCAGGTTTTTTCCTGGATAAGCACTGTTCAGGATCATATCAACCTTTTTTTCATCGTCGGGAGTCCTTGCCAGGGCCATCACATCCGTGTAATTGGAAGAGTCCATGACATATATCCGATCAAAACGGTCGAAATCTTCCTGCTCAAATTTCCGCGCGCGTTGCCTGGAAATATCAATGCCATTTTTTTTGGCCACTTCTCTTGACCGGCGATCAGGTGGCTCCCCGGCGTGATAGGCAGCAGTTCCGGCTGAATCAACGTGCAGTTTCAATCCCTGTTCTTTCGCCTTTTCAAGCAATATCCCTTCCGCAAGGGGAGAACGGCAAATATTGCCCAGACATACCATTAATACATTCATCTCAAATACAATTTAAAACAGCAAAGTAAAGAAAAAACCCGGAAAATGCTGTTTCCCGGATCCATTTTTATTTTATGAATTTGTTTGGATGATGATCCCTGTAAGCGGCCACGTGATCAGATATTGATCATCTTGTCAATTTCTTCAACGTATTTTTTAAACTGCTTGTCGGTATCCACCAGGTTTTTCACCGTTTTACAGGCATGCAGGACAGTGGCGTGGTCTTTGTTTCCGCATTTATTTCCAATTACCGCCAGCGAAGATTTGGTGTACATTTTTGAAAAATACATGGCCAGCTGTCTGGCCTGAACAGTTTCTCTCTTGCGGCTTTTGGACTTTAACTTGTCCAGGGGGAGATCAAAATAGTTGCATACGGTTTTCTGGATATTCTCTATGGTGATCTCCCTGGGTGTTTGTTTCACAAATCTATCGATAACATTTGCTGCCAGGTTCAGAGTAATATCCTTTTTATTCATAGATGACTGCGCCAATATGGAAATCAGTGCTCCTTCCATTTCCCTGATATTGGTATCAATCTTGGCACTGATCAGTTCGATCACGTCCTGCGGCATTTCTACGCCGTCGTTGTGGATCTTCTTTTGCAGGATAGCCACCCGTGTTTCAAAATCGGGTACTTGCAAGTCGGCAGACAATCCCCATTTAAACCTTGACATTAGCCGGGGTTCTATACCGCTCATTTCTGCGGGTGGTGTGTCGCTGGTAATAATGATCTGTTTACCGTTTTGGTGTAAGTGATTGAAAAGGTGAAAAAATACATCCTGCGTTTTGGGCTTTCCGGCCAGCCCATGGATGTCATCCACAATCAAAACATCCATCATCTGATAAAAATGGACAAAATCATTTTGATTGCCGTTGCGGATACTGTCAATAAACTGATTGGTGAATTGCTCTGCGGTAACATACAAGACTGTTTTCTCAGGAAAGTGGTTTTTCACCTCAATACCGATGGCATGCACCAGGTGTGTTTTTCCAAGTCCGTTTCTGCTGTAAACCAGTAGTGGATTGAAAGAAGTTTTTCCAGGATTTCTCCCCACCGCTATCCCGGCACTGCGTGCCAGCCGGTTACAATCACCCTGTATAAAATTGTCAAAGTTGTAGGAGTCTATCAGTTGTGGATGGATATTCAGCTTTTTCAGTCCTGGGATAACAAAAGGGTTTGGAATTGTTCCTCCGGCTGTTTCCGACTGGAGGTTTACCGGCATGTTTATAGGTGGATTCTTCAGGGCTTTTTTGTTGAGCGTGGGAGCATGTATGGCAAATGGCTGCTGGTTGGCATGCCGTGTATTGTCCATAATGATGCTGTATTCCAAACGACCCTCCGGTCCAAGTTCTTTTTTGATGGTCTTTTTGAGCAGGTCGATGTAATGCTCCTCCAACCATTCATAAAAAAACTGGCTGGGTACCTGGAGCGTGAGAATGCTGTTTTGCAAACGGATGGGTCTGATGGGTGCAAACCATGTTTTAAAGGCATGCGGACTGATATTGTCCTTTATTACTGCCAAACAATCTGACCATACCTTTTGAAACTGGTGATCCATTATCGCCTGCTGATTAGAAAATGTATGTTGTGAAAATTGGTTCGTCTTGACAATCAACCGTTGACAAAAATCAAACGACCGGTTAATGACAAAAACAAATATTGTTTAAAAAAAATGAAAAAAAAAATCATTTTGCTCTTGTAATTCTTAAATTTTTGTTGTATACGATTCGACGAAATTATTTTTCTTATTGATGTCAAAAAATACATTCATTAAACCTATATATGTTCCGCCATATCCGGCCTGACCTATTGTAACCGTCCGATCTCTTAAATTATGCACTATTGCAGGCGGGTTAAGCAGTGTGTGGGTATGTCCGCCAATAATAATATCCGTATGCTGTGTTTGCTTTGCAATGGTGATATCACTGACTTTTTCTGAATCGTACATATACCCCAGGTGTGAGAGACAAATGATCAGATCACATTGCTTTCTTCTCAGGGTGTTTTCCATTTCTCTGGCCTTGGCTACAGGGTCGAGGTATAGTGTTTCACCATAAAGATTTCGGCTCACCAAACCTTCCGGATCGATGCCCAAACCATATATTCCTATTTTTAGTGTTCCTTTTTGGAGGATGATGTAATCTTTGATTTTTCCTTTGAGGATGGTGTTGCTGAAGTCATAATTGGCAGCAAGGAAGGGAAACTGAGCGAATGGCAACACTTCCTTAAAACCGTCTAAACCGTTGTCGAATTCATGATTGCCGAAAGCTACGGCATCATATCCCATTTTGCTCATGAGTTTAAGCTCAGGCTCCCCTCCGTATACATTGAAATAGGGTGTTCCCTGGAAAACATCTCCTGCATCCAGGAGCAGCAGATTGGGATCTTCCTGTCTGATTTTTTTGATCAGGCTTGCCCTTCTGGCATAGCCTCCCATGCCTGGATAGTTGGGATCGTTGGCAGGGTAGGGGTCGATGCGGCTGTGGGTATCGTTGGTATGCAGTATGGTGAGTTTGTGCACCCCCATATCGCGCAAAGCAACGGCAGGAAGCCCGGCAAGTGTTGCGGCTCCCGCAACCCCAAGCATACGTAAAAATTGCCTTCTGTCAATGTGTTGAATCATTATTCTCTGCGAATTCGTCCGTCCAGTTCACTTTCAATTTTTAATCCCCGTTCATGCTGTTCACCCAAAAATTTGATGATTGCATCACGTATGCGCATGTTCAGGTACTCACTTTGCAATGGGTCAAGAAAAAAGACCATGTTGTCACCGCCACCGGCAAGGTAGTCAGAAGTAAGCACTTTGTAATTCCTGTCCGGATCAAAGCTTTCTCCCTGTATGCTAACTTCCTCAACCTGATGGTTTCTGATCAGAAGTTCAATTCCTGATACTGGCATCCCTACACGGGCTTCGGCCAGGTATTGAAATAACTCCTCCGTTCTCTCAGGACTCAAAGTAAGCACAACCATTTCGTTTTCAAATGGCATCAGTTCAAATATCCTTGCCCGGGTCACTTCACCGGCAGGAATACTGGTACGCAGCCCGCCATAATTCAGTAAAGTAAAATCAATACCCTGTCCATCCTCAGGTCTATACAACCTCTCACCAATCTCCATGATGAGGTCTGCCACAAAATTATTTAGTAAACCCTCAGGACTGCCCCTTTCCATGGTATGGGCCGATATGGCAATAACCTGGTTCATCTCCTCCTCAAGAGCTTTTCTGTAAAGGGCGATCACCGAATCAACAGCCTGATCCTTTTCCGGGATATTTGAAACATCAACAGGAATGATTTCACCCTCAACGTATACAGTGGGCGCTGGACGTACACATGCCCCTAAAAATATGAGTATAAAAACAAACCTACCGATTAAGGAATTTCGGTATTTAAACATCGCAAATCTGAGGTTAATGGAATATCAAAAAGGCAATATTAAGCTTTATTCATGTAAAATGCAACCCATTTTTGAAAATATTTTTTTAATTTTAAATGGTCTGATTAAAAGATTTTTTTCCTGAATCCGTAAGTCATTGACTAACTAATTTTTATTGACCAGATTTATTTTCTCATGCGCCTCGCTGCCTTGATTCTTCTTAGTTGTTTATTGACTTCGTGACACGTTTCATTGGCATTATTGTATAGCATCAATGATGATGTTGGGTAAATATGTACCTTACAGAAGGAGGGGCATGCAACGGATATTTTTCATGGGATAAGAAAAGCCCTAACCTGCAGAGTGCTTTATCAAATGGAGTTGTAATTTGTTTTTAAGGTTGTATTTTTGTAAGAAAACCAAAGCCAATGGCAAATATCCTGATCATTGAAGACGATAAACGTTTGGCTGAGATCATACAACGGGGGCTCGAAGATAATGCATACCAAACCCATATTGCCTATGACGGGCGCATGGGATTGAAACTGGCACTGGCAAATCATTACGATCTGATCGTTTCCGATATCGTGCTCCCCGAAATGAATGGGCTGGAACTATGCAGGAAAATCAGGGCCAGCAAACCTGCCATACCAATACTGATGCTGACTGCCCTCGGTACAACCGACGACAAGGTAGAGGGCTTTGATGCCGGTGCTGATGATTATCTGATTAAACCGTTTGAACTTCGTGAGCTGCTGGCCAGAATAAGAGCCTTGCTAAAAAGAGCCGGGAATGCTTCGGTGATGCAAACTCCACTGCTGCAGTACCATGACCTTGAAATTAATATTCACAACAAAACAGCCCGGCGGGGTAATGTTGATATCAAACTCACTCCAAAAGAGTTTAAATTACTTGAATACCTGCTCAGAAATACCGAAAGGGTACTGTCCAGATCAGAAATAGCCGAAAAGGTGTGGGATACACATTTTGACACAGGTACCAACTTTATTGATGTGTATATCAATTATCTAAGAAAAAAAAATGATAAGCCTTTTCAGACAAAACTCACACACACCAGGGCAGGGATGGGTTTTATCCTTGAATCAGAACAACCCTGATTTCCAAATTTGTAACAATGAAGATCAGAAGCCGGTTTACCACTTTATTCACCTGCATAAGTGCCGCAATTTTGCTGCTGTTCGCTATTTACATTTATATTACCTCTGCCGGGAATCGCCAGGAGGTATTTTTCAATCACCCTTGAAAAGAAGCCTTGATAAGGGCAAATCTGTTGTTTAACACCGGCGTTGATGCAGAATCCTTGCAAACCATTTATTCACAGAACAGGTAAATAATGAGCCCGGTGGAAGTAGCTATGCGGAAACCTTAAACCATAAAGGCTTTGTTAAAGCTTGTCTTACTGTTTTGTGCTGCCGTTAAAAGGTTTTATCTTTGTTTGGAACAATATTTACAAAAAAACTAAATGCCATGTCTGTATTGATGGAATTTGCCATGTTTCCCACAGATAAGGGAGAGAGCGTTAGTCAATTTGTGAGCAAGATTATCAAAATGATTGATGAATCAGGATATGAGTACCGGTTGACACCCATGGGCACCATTGTGGAAGCCGATGACCTGAAAGAGATTCTATCATTGGTGGAGAGGGCATACAAAATTCTGGAGCCTGATTGCCGACGCGTGTATTCAGCCATTAAGCTGGATATCCGCCAAGGGGCGGAAAACTGCCTTGAAAAGAAAGTGCAATCAGTGGAGAATCAGATTGGAAAAGTTAAAAAATAGACCAGTGCATGCCATGAAGATCAGGATCCGGTTGGTTGCCTTCAGGGATGCCCCGAAGGAAGTCTATGAGCAGGCCAGAAACAGGCTCATTGAATGCTTCCCAATTATACACCTGGCATTTGTTGAAGAGGCCCCTGATGCAATATGCTTTGCCAGTGGGGGCTCCGAGCAATTGGCTGTCTCTCTGATGGAGCCCGGACGGTTTTACCTGCTGCTGGCAGGTGATCAGGGAAACGCCTATGCCGCAGCCACTGAAGTTAAAGCATGGGCTGATCTAAACGGGCGATCCACGAAACTTGTTACCATCAAACAGGCCATGGAAGACAAAATCCTCGATCGCTTGGCGGGTGTCAACCAAGCCCGGCATCAGCTGCAACACCAAAAAGCTGCTTTGATAGGGGAGGTGTCACATTGGCTTGTCGCTTCACATTTTCCATTATCTTTGGTCCGGGATCGTTTTGGGATCAAGATGATTCATCTGCCATGGAAAACCTTGCCCGATTACCTCGAGCATCCGCCAGACGAAGAGTTTTTGAATGTTTTTGCTGAAAGCAAAAAAAAGGATTTTGAAAAAGAAGCCCGCATCCACACCTTTTTACAACACATCGTTCAGGAATACCAATTGGATGGTGTTACTGTGGAATGCTTTTCCATGGTTAAAGACAGGGGGGCAACGGCCTGTCTTTCTCTTGCGTTATTGAACAGCCGCAATATTTTGGCTGCATGTGAGGGTGATTTGGTTAGCCTGACAGGTATGATGGTCACCAGGGCATTAACAAGACATGTTCCCTGGATGGCCAATATAGCATCCATCAATCACGATCATGTGCTTTTTGCCCATTGTACCGCTCCCTTAAATGTTGTTCGCGCTTATTCATTACCCAGCCATTTTGAAACTGATAAATCTGCGGCGGTGCAGGGTGATTTGGACATGGAAGATGTGACGATTTACCGCCTCAATGCTCAACTGAACAAAGCTTATATTGCAGAAGGAAGGATTGTTGCCAGACCTAAGCATGCTTTTGCTTGCCGCACGCAAGTCGAAGTAGCTCTTTCTCCGGAAGACTTGCATGCATTGCGTGAACATCCTCTGGGTAATCACCATCTTATTATTCCGGGCAGGTATGGAGACTTGTTTCGCTGGTTTGGATGGGTCTCCGGGGTTCAGGCAATACAAGGATAAGACGTCAAAA
>SKTQ01000213.1 GCA_007122505.1 Bacteroidales bacterium
TAAGAGACTTAAGAGACTTAAGAGACTTAAGAGACTTAAGAGACTTAAGAGACTTAAGAGACTTAAGAGACTTAAGAGACTCAAGGGACTTAAGGGACTTAAGGGACTTAAGGGACTTAAGGGAAAAGTAAGAAGTAGGTAGTATGCAGCTATTGTTGTATGAGAATGGCAACAAATTCGCCCTGAAGGGCAGCTTAAACACAGTCAAAAGAGCTAAACAACATATAGATACGAAATTAGACGCAGATGAATGAACTATCGTTTTTTGACAAGAGTCAACCCCTGGCATTGGTGGGGGTTTCAGCTAATACCAAAAAATTCGGGAACCAGGTTTTTCAATTTCTGCAAAAACATGGCTACAAAGTAGTACCGGTGCACCCGGAGGCCGAAAGCATCAACGGCGAAAAATGCTTCAACAGCATCGAAGAATTGCCGGCGAATATACAAAGAGCCGTTGTCATGACCCCACCGGCTGAAACCGACAAGGTCTTAAAACAGCTTGCTACCAAGGGCATTACGAATGTATGGGTACAGCAGTTGAGCCAATCCGCGGAAAGCAAAAATGTTTCAGAAGCACTTGGCCTCAATGCCATATTTAGCCGCTGTGTGTTCATGTTTGCCGAACCGGTAAAGGGTGTACACGCATTTCACAGATGGTTATGGAAGCATTTTTACCGGAAGCGATACGCACAAATGTGCAAAAAAAGCCATAACTATCAAGCATCTTAAAAGACTGCACTGGATTTGCATTTATCTTAAGAATTTAATATAATTTAATTTTTTTATTTTTAATTACTATTATTTATATCTTTGTAGATATTTTTAACAACCAGAAGATTTTTTATAAACATCAAACCTTAATCCGGAATGGTTTCCGCAAGCCGGGAGGCAAACAAACAGAAAGAACTGGCATCGCGATACATAAACAGCACCGCGCGACATATATTTCTGACCGGCAAAGCCGGCACCGGGAAAACCACTTTTCTCAAGAAAATCATTAACGACACCCATAAGAAAGCCATTGTTGCTGCACCAACGGGTATTGCAGCCATCAACGCGGGGGGCGTTACCCTTCATTCACTGTTTCAACTTCCTTTTGCCTCATTTGTACCTTCCGAAAGCGGTCTGGAAAATTTGCCTATCACTACCGAAATAAAAACACCTCTTAGTCTGATCAGGGGAGTCAAGTTTTTTGATGCCAAGCGCAAACTGCTGCGCGAGCTGGAGTTGCTGATCATCGATGAGGTAAGCATGCTGCGTGCTGACATTCTGGACGCCATCGATACCATACTTCGCCATGTGCGACGCCGCAGGCGTGTTCCTTTTGGAGGGGTACAAATGCTTTTTATAGGAGACCTGCTGCAACTTCCGCCTGTGGTGGGAAATGACGAATGGGCTGTTTTGAAGCATTTTTATCCCGGTATGTTCTTTTTTAATGCCAGGGTGTTTAAAGAAAGTCCACCCGTTTACATTGAGCTCGAACATATTTACCGTCAGTCAGACAAACATTTTATTGCGCTGCTCAACAAATTGCGCGACAACCGGGCCAATGCCGAAGATTTGGCAGTGCTCAACAAGCTGGTAAAGCCGGGTTTTGATCCCACTCACCATGAAGGATATATCTTTCTTACCACCCACAACTACAAAGCCGAGCAAATCAATAAGCGGGCGTTGCAGAAAATCAGGAAGCCCGAATTTACTTACGAAGCCCTGCTGGAAGGTGACTTTGGTGAAAAGCTTTACCCCGTTGATTGCACACTGCGACTAAAAGAAGGAGCCCAGGTGATGTTCATCAAGAATGACCACACAGGCGAAAAACGCTATTTCAACGGGAAAATAGGTATTGTTGACAGTTTGGGTGATGATTATATCAATGTGCGGTTTGAAGACGGCACATCATCAGTAAAAGTTGACAGATATGTTTGGGAAAACAAAAAATACAGTGTTAACCGGGACAACAATGAAATTGTGGAAACCCTCACAGGCACATTTTCCCACTACCCATTAAAGACTGCATGGGCCATTACCATTCACAAGAGCCAGGGTCTCACATTTGACAAAGCGGTAATTGATGTATCTTCTGCTTTTGCGCCCGGACAGATTTATGTGGCCCTGTCGCGCCTGACGGGACTCAGCGGTTTGGTGCTCAGCGAATCATTGCCATCAAGTCCTCCAAAACAGGAAGCTATGCTCACAGAGTTTGCATCCACGAGACAGCCTTACACCGCATTGCTGGACTCCTTGGTAAAAGATGCAAAAGCCTATTTGAACCGGGAACTTCTGAGAGCTTATGATCTGGAAGAGCTCTGCGACACAGTAAAATGGCACGTAAAAAGTTACAATAAGGACGAAGCCCGCTCTGCAAAACAAGGGTTTAAGTCATGGGCAGATGAATTGTATGCCGACTGTCTGTCTTTAAAAACAATTTCCGATCGCTTTTTAAAGCAGCTTAAACATCTCATATCCTCAGGTGATATGGCCGTACTTCAGGTCAGGGTGACAAAAGCTGGAAACTATTTCAAACCGGAATTGAAAAAATTTTCACACCGCATACTGGATCACATTAAGGACATCCAAAGTCTGAAAGGTGTAAAAAAATATACTTCCGAGCTGCGCGACCTTGAAAGCACATTTTTCAGCAAAATCCAGTTTTTGTCCAAGACAGATACGCTTCTCAAAAACATACCTGCCAATGTGGAACCAACCAGTAAAAATACGAATGATCCGCAGCTAAGTGCCGACAGAGAGAAGATGCTGGATGAAGAGCTTACAAGTATTCTTTCGGCCGGCAAAAAACAAGCCCCTAAAAGCGGGAAGAGCAGTTCGGATCAGGAAAAAAAAGCCAAAACCGTAAAGGGTTTCTCGGCAGAGATAAGTTATGGGTTGTATTTGAAAGGGAAAAGCATTGAAGACATTGCCAGAGAACGGGAACTTTCGGAGTCGACAATTATGTCGCATATGATCCAATATGTGCAGAAGGGCTTGCTGGATGTGAAGCTGTTCCTTGACAAAGAGAAAATGAACCAGATACTGGCTGCTTCAAAAGCTGTTAACAGCACGCGGCTAACAGAGATTATGGCTGTTCTGGGTGATGAGTTTACATTTACAGATGTGCGCCTGGCCCTGGCTGCTAAAGACAGCGAAGACCAGGCAAGCCAAAAAGTTTGATCTGACTGTTTACACCAATAACCGGAGAGTATTCCGTCACAAATGTGAAAAATTCATAATAAAATTTCTGAAATATCCAAGCCTTTTCATAAAAAATTAATTTTTTCAAGTGTATTTATTGCATCAGGATTTTTACGTATTTTTCGCATCGAAAACTCCAATTGATAAATACTTATGCGCATTGAACGTATCAAACCCAGGAAAAATGAGGAAGTTCTTTCTGAAGCAGTTGATCTCACACTGCTGGAGCCTCTGTTGGAAAAATACAAAAACCGTAAAGGAAACCTGATCCCGCTTTTACAGGGCACACAAGACATTTACGGCTACCTGCCGATGTCGGCCTTTACCCGCATCCATGAAGCTACCGGATTGGAGCTGAATGAAATGTATGGCGTTGCCACTTTTTATGCACAGTTTCGACTCGCTCCGGCAGGTAAACACATTGTGAAAATGTGTCACGGTACTGCCTGCCATGTGCAAAGCGTTACAGCCATTACCGATGAGATATTGGACACCCTTGATATCAAAGACGGTGAAACCACCAAAGACGGCATATTTACCGTTGAAACGGTGGCTTGCCTGGGCTGTTGTTCACTGGCTCCGGTTATGATGATCGGTGAAGAGACCTATGGTAAGCTTACACCAAAACAAGCGGTAAAAATCATTCGTGAAATTCGCAGAAGCGAAATCAATTAAAATCCGGGTTTTGCTTAATGAAACTCCGTGGCATATATTTAAATCGCCCTATTCCGGATAAACCGAACAAGCATCAACAATAAAAACACAAACATGGAAAAAACGAAGGTAATTGTAGGTTTGGGGAGCTGTGGCATTGCCGCCGGTGCATCCAAGACATACAATGAATTTCAAAGGATCATACAAACCGACAAGCTGGACATTGAACTCAAAAAAACCAGCTGTATTGGTATGTGTTACAGGGAGCCCCTGGTGGAGATCATCGACGACAGCGGCACCTACCTGTATGGAGAAGTGGACCTTCCGCGCGTTGATGAGATCATCGACAAGCATATCAAAAAATTTACACCCATACCGGAATACATTGTACAGTCGGACAAATTCCCGTCGAAGGA
>SKTQ01000125.1 GCA_007122505.1 Bacteroidales bacterium
ACAAAGTCTTGTATATCAATATTTTGATCGCCAAATGTGACAAATGTACCCGTGAGCGACTCCGCCTTGCTTTTGTCCCAGACACCATTGAAAATGCTTGCATCTACCTTGTCATAAAGTTTAGATAGCATTTGCAGGTTTTCTGTAAAGCCATATTTGTCTTTCAGTCTTTTGATGACCACTTGCTGGCTGAGCTGTGACCGTTCATCCCTTTGTACTCTGTTTCTCAGGTCGGCATGTACGTCCTCGAAGGGTGGCGGTGGCATCTGATCCAGTAGTTTGATGATGTGCCAGCCAAAGTCGGTGCGAACGGGAGGAGATATATCACCCGGGTTATCCAGTTTGCTGATGGCCTGGATAAATTGCGGCACCATTCTGTTGGAGGTGAAGGCCGGCATTTCTCCCTGCCTGCCGGCTGACTGGCGATCTTCGGAATATAGTTCGGCAAGTTCGCCAAAGTCTTCACCTTCCATAACGCGGCGGTGCAGATCATTGATTTGATTCTCTTTTTCTCTGATTTGATCTTCAGCCATTCCCACAGGAGTCATCAGCATGATATGCGCTACTCTGGCCCTTCCCATTGCCGGCAGGCGATCGGAGACTTTAACAATGTGGTAGCCGAAATTTGTTCTGAAAGGCATGGATACTTCTCCGACCGGTGTGTTATAGGCTGCTGTCTCGAAGTCGTAAACCATATGAAAAACGCTGAAGTATCCCAGGTCTCCTTCATTTCCGCGGCGTGCGGGTTGGGTAGCGGTGGCTTCTCTTCCGCGTGCCGAGGGATCATCAGACATTTCCAATGCTACTTCAGAAAATGGTTCGCCATCCAGTATCCGTTGTCTTACCTTCAGCATCTGCTCATACACCTGCAGCGTGTCATCAGCCGGCGCATAGGGGTCGAGGTTCATGAGGATATGTGAAGCCCGGAGGTCGTATTGGCCTCGCTCCCAGGCTTCCCTTACCAGCTCTTCGGTAACTTCGTTATCGGTAAGATACTGACGGGCAAGCTGATCTCTGTATCCGCGGAGTTCTTCCAAAAAAGCAGCAGTGGTATCCATCCCCTGGTTAACGGCTTCCAGCACTTTCAGGCGGAAGTTAATGTACATGTCAAGATATTCATCCACTTCCTTGGGTTCAGCCACCATGGACTCCAGGTTGTTTTTCCTGTAGATATCTGCAAAGCGTGAGCGGGTAATCTCCTTATCTTCGATACGGATCAACACAGGGTCGTCGTTTTGACCGGCAGAGAGGCCGGAAGCAATCAGGAGTAATGCAATTACAAAAACAGTGATGCGGCGCATAGTCATTGGTTTTTTGTCAAACATGGTTAACTCTTTCCTGGTATCTTTTTTAAATATTTTTTTGATGCCCGCACATTATGGATGTGCGGTTTTGATGTTTCTTAGCGGCTATAGTTTGGTGCTTCTCTTGTGATGGTCACATCGTGAACATGGCTTTCCTTGACGCCTGCTGCGGTGATCCTGACAAAACGTGCCTTTTGCAGTTCGCTGATGTCGCGGGCTCCGCAATATCCCATACCGGCGCGCAGTCCGCCGACCATCTGGTGGATCACTTCCGACAATCCGCCTTTATAGGGTACCCGTCCCACAATTCCTTCGGGGACCAGTTTTTTGATGTCATCTTCCACATCCTGGAAATAGCGGTCTTTAGAGCCTTGCTGCATCGCTTCGATGCTGCCCATTCCCCTGTAGGTTTTGTATTTTCTGCCTTCGTAGATGATGGTTTCGCCGGGTGATTCTTCCACGCCTGCAAACATGGAGCCGGCCATAACGGAGGATGCGCCGGCGGCGATCGCTTTCACGATATCGCCGGTATAACGGATGCCGCCATCGGCGATAACCGGAATTCCTGAGCCTTTCAGTGCCTGTGACACCTCATAGATAGCGGTCAGTTGGGGCATTCCCACACCGGCAACGATACGGGTGGTGCAAATACTGCCCGGGCCGATACCCACCTTGACGCCGTCGGCACCGGCCTTCATCAGGTCGATGGCGGCAGCGCCTGTAGCAACGTTGCCTGCAACCAGTTCCAGATTGGGATAGGTACCCTTGATGGTTTTGACCATATCCAATACCCCTTTGGAGTGTCCGTGGGCCGTATCAACCACCACGGCATCAACATCTTCCTTCACGAGTGCTTCCACCCTTTTCATGGTGTCGGGAGTGACTCCCACAGCAGCGGCAACACGCAGGCGACCCCTGTCATCCTTGCAGGCATTGGGCCTTTCCTTGATTTTGATAATGTCGCGATAGGTGATCAGGCCTACCAGGTGGTAATCGCTGTCAACCACCGGCAGTTTCTCAATTTTATGTTCCTGGAGAATTTCCTCAGCCACCTCAAAGTCAATAAACTCGGAAGTGGTGACCAGGTTCTCCCGGGTCATGACATCAGCAACGGGTTTGCTATGGTCTTTTTCAAAGCGGAGGTCGCGGTTGGTGACAATGCCCACCAGCAGGTTATTGTTGCCAACGACCGGAATGCCCCCGATCTTGTTTTCCTTCATGATCTGGAGGGCGTCGGCAATGAGGGCATCTTCGTGCAGGGTGATGGGATCGATGATCATGCCGTTTTCTGAACGCTTCACTTTGCGCACCTTGAGGGCCTGCTCAGCAATGTCCATGTTCTTATGTAAAACGCCGATGCCGCCTTCCTGTGCCATGGCAATGGCCATACGCGATTCGGTAACGGTATCCATGGCCGCTGAAACAACCGGTATCCGTAAAGGGATGTTCCGGGAAAACATTGTGTGAATGTTCACATTCCTGGGCAAGACTTCCGAATATGCCGGTACAAGGAGCACATCATCGTATGTCAGCCCTTCCCCGGTAAATTTTTCCTGATCCGCTTGCATAGCTTCTGCATTGATTTAGTGTGCAAAAGTAAGAAAATTATGGGAAGCAGTGTTCTAAAAAAAGCAAAAACGAAGGTACGATGTTACTTGGTTAAGGCTCCCATTCACAAAATTACCTGACGAGGTACACCACGCCTCTGAGTTGACCGGGTTCCATATTGGGAACACCCGGCGTATAAGTGACGTAATACAGGTAGGCACCATCAGGGGCCGGACTGCCATCAGGCATCAAACCATCCCAGCCTGGGGATGGATCCGCAGGGTCAGACAAAAACACCCGCAGGCCGTTGCGATCATAAACCTCCATTGTATATTCAATGACAGGTATATTAAACTTCGGTGAAAAAGTACGGTTGGATGGGATATCGCTCGCCGGCCTGAATGCATTAGGACCGGATAATTCAACCTGCGGTACTTCAAGATCTATAAAAACATAATTGGAGTGAACCTCCAGATCACCCTTTTGCCCTTTTACCAGATAAGCGAACGTACCAGTGAGAAGCTCAATATTTATAAAATCCTCATATGTGTTGCCGGAAATGCCGGTGACTATTGATTGAAAATCTTCTTCATTGTCCAACCGGCGATACACGCTGTAAGTGTCCCATGGCGGATCATGCTCCCATTCCAATTCAACACGCAGATCACTGTCTGTAACCGGATTAAAATCGGCATCCGGCTCAGCCGACAAAAACAGGGAGGAGATCACTTCCGACTCCAGTGCATATTCGCCGGGACATTCAACCACATCAACTTCTACCCGGTAATACCAGATATTTTCCTCCAGACCGGGAACATCCACATCATCAAAATAAAAAAGATCACTCTCATGCAGTTGTGCGGCTACTTCCTGAAAACCAGTGCCGGGATCATCGCTGCGGTACAGTCGATATTCAAACTCCCCGAATCCAAAATCATCGGCGAGAACGTGTACACGGATAAACTGATTGTCAACCACATCCACTTTGGTGATTTCAACTGATTCAGGAATAATGAATTCATCAATATCAACCATAATGATATTGGAGGTGGCCGATAAATCATTTTCACCAACGGACCGGATCTGGAA
The DNA here is from genome assembly GCA_007122505.1 of Bacteroidales bacterium. GTDB lineage: Bacteria > Bacteroidota > Bacteroidia > Bacteroidales > UBA7960 > PUPG01. The sequence continues at coordinate 3,942 of SKTQ01000125.1, forward strand.
AGCGTAGGTGCCGGGCGGTCCGTCAAAAGAGATAACTTCCTCGCTGTCCCACAGGGATTGGTCGAAAGTGGCAATGACTTCCGGATCAGAGAGCCCTTCTTCATCAATATCAAAAATCAATATCTGAACAGTATGAAAGGGCAGAGGTTTTGGAAAGTTCAACTGGGGGAAAGGGTAAATGGCATAATTCATCCAGTTAAGCCTTACACCAATGTCGCATCCCTCCGCTACCTGTTCGGCATTTTCTTCCAGAAAAATGGTTGAATGGAGCTCATCACCAATGATAGTCTGGCCCTCG
>SKTQ01000241.1 GCA_007122505.1 Bacteroidales bacterium
GAAGCGGCAGTGCCCTGTGGGGCAACGGCGGAATGGGTGGCGCCGTACACGTCAACAACCTTCGCCCTGAAAGAAAGGGGTTCCACCTTTCAGGGGCCTTTTCAACCGTTGATTATGGTGACATGGCTCAACATGTTGATGCATCCTGGGGCAATGAAACCCTCTTTACCAGGCTCCGGGTGCTGAACCGAAACTCGGAAAACCAATACTCTTTCAGGAATATGGCCCTGAACAGCAATCCGTTAACCAAACAGGAACATGCTGCCCTCTCGAACCGGGCCTTGCTGCATGAAACATATCTGAACATTGGCAGCCGGCACCGGCTGGATATCCTTTTTTGGTGGCAGGAATCGGACCGTGACATTCCGGCACCGGTGCATTTCGACTTCGGTGCTGCCAGTCAGCAAGACGATGCAGTACGCGTAACCGGCCAGTGGCAGACGTTTTTCAACAGGAGCATCCTGAGTTGGCGTGGCGGCTATTTTGATGAATCCATTCTTTATTCCGACAGCTTTTTTGGCGAAAGCTTTTCACGTTCAAAAACCACCGTCCAGGAAGCCGATCTGCTGGTGGAACCTGTCTCCGGACTCTTTATTAACACGGGTGTCAACACACAATGGGTCAGTGCCAGGGCCGATGATTACAATGGTGAACGGTACTCACAAAATACCTTTGCCCTGTTTTCTGCCGTCAGATGGGAAGCAATACCGGAAAAACTGCAGTTGACAGCCAGCGGTCGACAGGAGTTTATGCAGGATCAGGATATTCCTTTTGTACCATCTTTTGGTGCATCTTACCGCGCTACAGAGCAATGGACCATTAAAGGCAATGTGGGGAAAAATTTCCGTTTGCCTACGCTCAACGATAAATATTGGACGCCGGGAGGAAACCCTGACCTGGAACCGGAATACGGCTGGAGCCAGGACATCGCATTCGTTTACCGGCATCAACAAACAGACACAAACAATAACAGCAGTTTTGTGCGACTCTCGGGTGCATCACTAACCGGTTACCACAGAAATACCACCCAATGGATCATTTGGGCACCCGTGGACGACACCATGTTCTGGTCACCACAAAACCTGCAGGAAGTGCAAAGCTATGGCACGGAATTCAGACTCATGGCCGAAGCCGGAATCAGAGACTTTTCCTTCCATCTGGAAGGTCGTTGGGATCACAACATTGCAGAAAACACAAAGGCCGTCAACGCCGAAGATGATTTGGTGGGCAGACAACTGATCTATGTGCCGCTTAACTCGCTGGGCTATCATCTGCTCATTGGCTATCACCGGTTTTCCCTGTTTGTGAATCATCAATACACCGGAAAAAGATACACTGCAGGCGACAACAGCCGCTGGCTCTCATCATTCAGCACCCTGGATGCCGGACTTCAATGGCAGCATCACCTGGAAGGATACCACTACCGGGTCTTTGTTTCTGCCTCTAACATCCTGAATGAGCAATATGAGATACTGGAAGGCAGGCCCATGCCCCTGAGATATTTCAGGGCAGGTTTGCAGGTCGGTTTGTTTGCCGGTAAATAGATTACGGGCATCTTTCTTTTTTCTTAATTTTGCCTGTATGCAAACTACAGGTAAATTTTTCCGCAGGCTTCCGTCGATGATCCGGTTTTGGGTGATTGCCGGCAGCCTGCTTTTGTTTTTCGGATGTGCCGCTGATGAAGTGTGCGAAGAAGCAACGGCCAATAATTTACGCCTTGGCTTTTACCTGTTGGGCCAGGATGACAGTACCTGGACGGTTATCGACTCTCTCCGGGTATTTATCCCTGGAGAGCCGAAAACCTTTTTGTATGAAAACCTGAGTGAGGTGTCTGTATTGGAACTGCCTCTGAATATAAATGCTGACAACAGTGCTTTTGTCATTGATTTTTTTCATGTGAAAGATACCCTTTGGTTCAATTACAACCGGGAAACCCATTTTGTATCTGTGGAGTGTGGTTTTACCATGTTTTTTGAGATCACGGATATGACCTACACAACAAACCATATTCAACATATTTCTGAGAACATTACATATGTAACCAATTCATTGGATGAGCATTATAAAGTATATATTACTCCTGCCATTGGCATTGATTAGCCTGCAGGTACAGGGCTCTTCGGACACCCTTTTCCGGCCGGCCTTACGCATCGGTTTGGATGTGGGCGGTTTTGCCCGCAGGTTCGTTGAGCCGGAGGTCATGATGAGTGAGGTTTCTGCCGATGTTGAATGGCGACGGGGATTCTTCGCTGCGGCTGAGTTTGGCTTGTTACATATTGATGTGGAAAAGGAAACCCATCGCTACCAGGCAAGGGGTAATTTTTTCCGCCTGGGGAGTGATTTTAATATTTTGGAAAGAAACCCGCAGAGTAAACACGACGTATTGTTGCTTTCCGTCAGGTATGGGTTTGGCTGGATGGAACACGAAGCGCCGTTTATCATTATTTCTGATCCGTTCTGGGGTGATTATGAGAGTTTGGTGGAATCCGAGAAATACCGTGCTCACTGGTTAGAAGCGGGGTTTGGCCTGAGAACGGAATTGTGGAACAATATTTTTGTGGGATGGAGCTTGCGGGGGCACTTGTTGATCAGCCGTACACGTGAAGCTGAAATGGAGCCCCACTTTATCAGCGGCTTCGGCAGAACCAACGGATCCACATCCTTGTTGCTGCATTATCAGATCATGTACCGCATTCCCCTGCGATGAAAAGAAATTCTTTTTTTGCCGTCACAACTTTTTTTTATAACTTGTAGAACATTTTTTATACCATTAACTCCAAACACAATGTGATGGCAACCTTAAACAAACCCCTGATCCTGGTAACCACCGACTTTACGGAAATTAGCGATTACGCCATTGAACATGCGGCAGTCATGGCCAAGGGTGCAAAGGGTTCCCTGCTGATTCTTCATGTAATTGACAAGTACACAAAGCGCTTGCTGAAGAAAGAAGGCAAACCCCTGTCGTATGTTGACGATAAACTTCAGCTCATCGCTGATGGCGTCCATAAGGCACATGGCATTGAAGTGAATACCATAAGCCGGCAGGGAGACCTTTTTCACCAGATTGCCGACGCGGCCAATCAAAATGGTGCTTTGCTTCACTTTCTCGGCACACGCGGAAAAAGAGGCATTCAGTGGCTGATCGGCAGTTTTGCCCTCAAGGTAGTAAAACGTTCACCTGTGCCGGTGGTGGTCATTCAAAAACCGGTAGAAAACATCAACTACCGGCGATTCGTTTATCCCCTGGATATTTATGCAGGATCCAAGCAAAAGGTAAAGTGGGCCAAAACGATGCACGACACCATTGGTGCCCATTTCGATATTTTTGTGGATAACTATGGTGATGATTATACCAACCGGAAGCTGAGGGCTGACCTGAACCAGGTGACAGGTATTCTTGCTCAGCACAATGTTTCCTTTACGGCTACCTTTGCCAGCACCAAAGGTTCCTTCGGTTTGCAACTGCTGGCCTTCGCCCGTGAAAAGAACGCCGACGCCATCATGATCTCCTCCGACCCCGACAAAATGACCTGGAATCCCTTTAACATAGAAGACAAAGTGCTTTATAACAAGGAAAAGATTCCGGTAATGTTTATCAATGCCAAAAACCTCAACCTGGTCATTGGCGGACGGTAAATCTTAAAAAACTTCTGGGTCTATCATCCCAAACTGGGTTTCATTGTCAGTTTTTTGTACCTTTATGTTGATTTTAAATCACAAGCTTCGTCATGAATACATTAGAATTAAAACAAGAATTAATCAACCAAATTTCCGGGATAGAAGATATCGACTTCTTAAAAGCGATAAAAACCATTCTGGAATACAAAAAGAAAGATTCTATCATTAATTTAACTTTTGAACAAGAAAGAGAACTTCTTTTAGCAAGTGAAGATGGAAAAAAAGGGAATATAATTAATCAGTCTGAACTCGATAAAGAGGTTAAAGAATGGCTAAAAGAAAAATAGTTTGGACAATTGGCTCAAAAGTTCAGCTTAAGGATATTCTTGAATTCTACACTATCAGAAATAACAGCCCTGTTTACTCTAAGAAGCCTGATACCGGGAGATAATATACAACTAATGCGAATATGTAGTTGGCTTTACAAAAGCTCGGAGAGTAATTCCATTCTTTTAAAAAAAGATCGCACCGGCTTTTTTTTTATTTTTACCATCTCTTCATCATAGGGAAAAAACATGAAACTCCTATGA
>SKTQ01000002.1 GCA_007122505.1 Bacteroidales bacterium
CGGCAATCATCTTTTCCATCTTTTCAGGCATACGGCCGGATACGATACAGAATGCATTAGCGGCGGTGAACCAGCGGCGGTGAAATGCCAGGAGGTCATCACGCTCAACCATGTCAAAATTCTCGGGCTTAAGCCGGTAGCCGTACGGATGTTGTTCACCGTAAACCAGTTCGGCAAAATATGTCCGGGCCAGATGTTCCACCTTTTTTTGGTTGATGATGTGAATTTTTTGCTGATTCTTCAGAAAGGTACGCATCTCATCTTCAGGAAAAACCGGGTCCTGAAAGATCTCTGCCAGCAATGCCAGTGTTGGTTCCAGGTGTTTGTTCAGCACATACATAGAAACCGATACAATGTCTTTCTGGGCATCCAGTTGCAGGTGTGCACTGTAGTAATCCAGCAGCTCGCTGATCTCCAACCGGCTTTTTGTATTGGTGCCGGACCGCAACAGCCTGGTAGTGGCAAACGACACAAGAGGTTTGTATTGAAAGTAGCTGCCTGCAAAAAATACCAGGTCAATCTTTACAAATTCTTCTGTACCTCCTTCGAGGAAATAAACCGGAAGACCATTGCCGAGTTTTGCCCCAAGGGGTTTGATGTAGGGGATGCCCGCAATCAATTCTTTTCCTGGTGGTTGTGTACGATCTGGCATAAGTTTTCGTATTGGCCGTTTATGTTTATTGTTTTGATGATGTTTTTATTTCCCGGTAAATTATTTGACGGTATCCGTGTTTCCATAGTGAAGCACAGAGAGGTTGTCGCGCCTGAATATTTCTGCAGCGACCCGCTGAATGTCTTCGGCTTTCACCCGCTGATAGTTTTCAATTTGCTGATTGTACAAATCTGCGTCACCCTGCAGTTCGTAGTAGGCAAGATTCATGGCTTTTGCCATCACATTGCTTTCCGAATAGGTTTGCGATGCCTCCACCCTGTTTTTCACTTTTTGCAGCTCTCTCTCTGTCAAGGGGTTTACAACCAGGTCATATGCCTCTTTCCATAGCATATCTTCAGCTTTTTCCGGATCAGTTTCGGGATGCGGTTTCCCGGCAATAACGAGCAAGCCGGGGTCGAGGTTGCCTGTAATGTATGCGTTTATTTCACTGAATACTTTCTGGTCGTGCAAAAGCCTGGCCGTTAAGCGGGATGATTCGCCGTTTGCGAGCACGTCGCTGATCAGATCAGCAGCGTGAAAGTCGGGGTGATTCCGGGCGCACATGTGGAAAGCCATGTAAATTTGGTGCTGCGGGACATCTCGTTTCGCCGACAGCCGTTTTTCTTTCGATTGCCTCGGCTCAGGGGGCAGTTTTCTGCTGTTAACAGGTCCGGGATGTATATCTCCGAACCATTTTTCTGCGAGTTCAAATACCCGGCTCGCCTCCACATTTCCGGAAACAGTGAGGATGGCATTTGCCGGATGGTAATATGTGTGAAAAAAGTCTTTGACATCCTGAAGGGTGGCATCCCGAATGTGGCTGATATCCTTTCCGATGGTTGCCCAGCGGTATGGGTGGACATCATAGGCAAGAGGCCGCATCAGCAGCCAGGCATCTCCATAAGGCTGATTCAGATATGACTGCCTGTATTCTTCCGTGACAACATTTTGCTGTGTCAGCAACTTTTCCGGAGAAAAGGCCAGTGCCATCATCCGGTCCGATTCGAGCCAGAATGCCGTTTCCAGGTTTTGAGCGGGGAGACTCAGGTAATAATTGGTGATGTCGTTGGTGGTGAAAGCGTTGTTTTCTCCACCGGCATGCTGTAATTCATAGTCAAATCTGGGCACATTGGCAGAACCTTCGAACATCAGGTGTTCAAAAAGATGTGCAAAGCCGGTTCGTTCGGAATGTTCGTCGCGCGCCCCAACATCATATAATATATTAACTGCAGCCAAAGGAGTTGTTTCATCACGGTGCACCAGTACGCGCAAACCGTTTGGAAGGATATGTCTTTGGAATTTTACCATTGGGTTAACTGATTTTCACTAATGACAGATACAAAATCCATGTATCTGAGAAGGTAACATTTTCAGGGCTGTATTGTTTGCCTGCAAGGCCATTGAAGTGCTTTTTATCTCCATTCAAAAATATCAAATTTGCCTTGTGGCCTTCGGTGGTCTAACCATTGAAAGTTTCTGAGCAAGCGATCCTCCCCTGACAGGTCTTCGGGTGGGAAAAGCACGGCTTCCGGCTGTCGGACAAACTGAATACCAGTTACTTCCGCACCATCTACAAAAATAATGATATTGGAAGAAACGGCTTTATTGATGCCCACCAGATCGCCATTATTTTCCCTGATAAAGAATATGGTTTCTCCATTGCCGTCTACATCCACGCGCCATAATGCATTGTCGCGAAAATGTCCGTGCATGGTTCGTCCTTTCATCTGGTTAAAGCCGATGGTGTCTTCCTGTGATATGATGAAGGCGGCATCATGGAGTTGCACCCATTCAACTTCGTTTTCGGTGGTTTTTATTTCGATACGGCGTGCGGTAAGCTGATACATATCCGACCACAAAACCGGGTCATGATACATCGCGATGATGGAGTCGGTCAAACGGTAAACGATGGAGTCGGAAAGCCCCTGAAGGTCTGATCTGTAGAACCGTGCACGATGGTAGGCAAACAATTCCCGTTCGTCGGTTTCCGAATCAAATACAGATTTCAAGGTGTCGGCGTGCAGGAAAAGGCTGTCATTGTCGGCGATCATGGTCATGACGGCCTGCCTGGTGATCACTGACAGGCCCAGGTCTTCGAAGTGTTCTGCAAAATGGCCGGTGATGATGACATTTTCTACGCTGTCGCGGATGAGTACGTTATTGACTGCCCTGCCGTAGTTTCTGTTTCTGTCGTAAAAAACAGAATCACCGGTCATGGATTGTTTTTGGTTGGTAAAGAAGGCGTCGCGGCTAAAGCGGGCAATGTCGTTACGTGTGTCATACCAACCGTTTCGGCAAAAGATGGTGTTTTCTTCGCTTACGATGGTGGTAGGTCCGAAAAAGTAGGCGACTTCGGTAGCTGTATTGTACATCATCGTATCGGTTTCCATCACATATTCCGGGTTGACCAGTACCACGTTGTCACGGAAAAAAAACTCTTTGGCATCGGCGAAATAGAAGCCCCAGAGGCTTGTCAGAACATTTTCAGCATCCACGATACGGCCGCCGTCAATGTAGTTGGCTGTATTTGCATCCAGGTCATATTCCAGGTATTCCGTATAGAGGGTCATTTGGGGGTCAACCATACGCACGTTTCCGGTAAGTTCGGCCCAGCGCCGGTTGCCATCATAAAAAAGCCGGTCGCCATAAATGGTGATTGTATCGCTGACCTTGATCACGATATTGCTGAATGCCCTGAGTTTGTTGGCTTCAGAATAAAGGTAGGCGCTGTCGCAATACATCCTGGTGTCTTCGTGGGTAAACACCACGTCATTGATCAGCCGCCGCACGTCATCTCCAATGCGCCGGTCAAATTCTGCAGTTCCGGCTTCCCAGTCGATGGGTGTACGCTGATCCCCGGAATCCCCGGATGGGGGATTCACAAAAAACATCAATAAAATGAGAATGAATGCGACCACTGCTGCTGATTTTCACTGCAAAAATAACTGAATTCCTGCAGATATATTGTTTCAGGCAAAGCGGGTTGCCGGCAAACACCGATACGATGCAACAACGGATGCTTAGCTCCGCTGTTTGTAATCGGGCATGTTAAAGTAATTTTTTATTTCCCTGTTCATCACCGGGGTTAAAAGCAATATGGCGATGAGGTTGGGAATGGTCATGAATGTGATCACCATATCCACAAAGTTCCACACCAGCTCGAGGCCCCAGATAGATCCGAGGAAAACAAACACGGCATAAACGTAGTAGTATTTTTTGATGGCTTTGAAACCGAACATATACTGAGCTGCTCTTGAGCCGTAATAAGACCACGATATGATGGTTGAAAAAGCGAAGAGCATCAGGCCTACGGCGATGATGTGTGAGGCGAGGAATCCCATGTTAATTTTGCCGAGGCCAAGTTCGAAGGCCAGTACAGTGAGGGATACGCCTGCTTCTGCATTTTCGTGCGACCATGCTCCTGTCATAACAATGACGATGGCGGTAAGGGTACAGATAAAGAGGGTATCGATGAATGGCTCCAGGCTGGCTACCAGGCCTTCGCGCATGGGATATTGGGTTTTGGCGGCTGCGTGTGCCATGGCCGCTGAGCCCTGACCTGCTTCATTTGAGAAGAGGCCTCTTCTCACACCCATGGTCAGCGTGAGGATGAAGGCCGATCCGGCAAAACCGCCGGCAGCAGCCGTTCCGGTAAATGCGTCACTGACAATCAGGGCAAAGGTTGGGATGAGGTTTTCGATGTTCAGGATAACCACCAGGAGTGCTGCCAAAAAATAGACCACCGCCATAAAGGGTACCAGTCGCGAGGTCACTTCAGCGATACGTTTAAGTCCACCCACCACAATCAGTAAAACAAGGCCGGCGATAATCAGGCCGCTGATCCAGTGGGGGATGGCATATGTGGAGTTCAGGATGTCGGTCATGGAATTGCTTTGCGCCATGTTTCCTGTTCCCATGGAGCAGAGGACGGCGGCTGCGGCAAATATGACGGCGAGGGTTTTGGCATGCTTGCCCAGCACTTCTTTGAGGCCGAATTCCATATAATACATGGGCCCTCCCGACACGGTGCCGTCGGGGTTAAACTTGCGGTATTTCAATCCGAGCGTACACTCCACCATCTTCAGCATCATACCGAAAAAGCCGGTGACCCACATCCAGAATATGGCACCCGGTCCACCCCAGTAGATTGCCAGTGCAACACCTACGATGTTTCCGGTTCCTACCGTTGCCGACAGGGCAGTGGTAAGGGCTTTGAAGTGGTTAACGTCGCCTGATTCGCCCTTTTTGGTGTAGCGGCCGGCAAGTATGGCAAAGGAGTGCCAGAACTTCCGGACATGCAAAAACCTGAACTTGAAGGCGAAAAATATGCCGGCAGGAACCAGCAGAATCAACAGCAGGTAGCCGCCAACATACTCGTTATACATGGAGATGACGTGGTTGAGGCCATCCAGAAATGCTGAACCCAGCGTATCATTCGCTTCTTCAGCCAGAACAACTGCTTTATCCTGTATTTCAGTCATAATATTGATTGGTTTAGATGATTCCTAATTTGTTAAACAATACGATGGCAATGGCCACAGGGGCAACAAATTTCAAAATAAACATAAGCGCGGCGAAAAAACGTGCCTTCAATGCTCCGCTGTTGGAGATCTCATCTTTCACATCGGAGCGTTTCATGTACCATCCCACAAAAACGACGATGAGCAGTCCTCCCAATGGCAGCAGGAGGTTGGATGCGGTAAAGTCAAGCACCCCGAAAATGGTTAGTCCTCCAATGCTGACATTTCCGAGAGCACCAAATGACAAGGTACAAAACACGCCCACAAATGTGGCCGCAATGGTTGCCATGATTGTGGCCTTCCGGCGCGTCATATTGAGTTCTTCGGTAAGGTAGGCTACGACTACCTCCAGGATGCTGATGGAAGAGGTAACAGCGGCGATGCTTAGCAGGACGAAAAAGATGATAGAAAAGAAGTAACCACCGGGCATCTGCTGGAAAATATTTGGGAGAACGGTAAATATGAGTCCGGGACCGTCGGCAGGATCCAGGCCGAAGGCAAAAACTGCAGGAAAAATGGCGATACCTGCCAAAAGGGCAATAAGCGTGTCTGCCAAAGATACTTCCACAGAAATATTACCAAGATTGTTTTGTTTGCGGATATAGGAGCCATAGGTGATCAAAGCGCCCATGCCGATGCTCAGGGAGAAAAATGCCTGACCCAATGCCGCCAGCATTACTCTTGAATTCAGGGCGGAAAAGTCGGGCCGAAACAGGAATGCAAGACCCTGTCCGGCTCCGGGAAGTGTAAGGGAGCGGACCGCCATGATGATGAGAAGCAGGACCAGGAATGGCATCAGGATTTTTGCATAGCGTTCAATGCCTTTTTGCACCCCTGACAGAATGATCCAGGCCGTCATTGCCATGAAGACAACTTGCCAGAACAGTGGCCAAAAGGCCTGTGTGTGGAATGAAACAAAAAGCCGGTTGATTTCTGTGGCGTCTTTCCCTGCAAAGGAGTTTGTCAGCGATTTGACCACATATTCAAGTGTCCATCCGGCGATGGTACTGTAAAATGCCAGGATCATAAATGCTGCCACGATACCCATTACGCCCACCAGGTACCAGGGTTTGCCGGGTGCAAGACGTTTGAATGAACCAAGGGCATTTCTCTGGCCCCTTCGTCCGATCACAAACTCTGAAAGCATTACCGGAATGCCAAGCAGCAGGATAAATCCAAGGTATACCAACAAAAAAGCGCCTCCCCCACTCTCTCCGACAACATAGGGAAAACGCCAGATATTTCCCAGTCCGATTGCTGATCCCGCTGCTGCGCAAATGATCCCAAACCGGCTGGTAAAGCCGTCACGGCCATTATTTTCTAAAGCCATAAGTAAACACGTTGTTTTGGTTTATGAACGGCAAATTCTATACAGCCATCCATTAATAAAAAGCCAAAAATAAAAAATAATGGTCAAAAATCAACAACAAGTGTTTTTTTTTACCGGCAGAAAACCAAAAACATTAGGGTTTTTTGTTTTTATTTGAAATATATGTACTTTTATGGAATTAATTTTTTATATTATATGTATAATAACCCTGTTAAAGACTGGTTTTATTTTAGCCGCCGGCAACGTGCGGGCATCATTGTGATGCTGATATTGCTGGCTGTTGTGCCTGTGCTTGCCGGTTTACTGGGCAGGACTGTCCGTCATCAAACCATCGACCATGATTGGTTTGTAAAAGAAATAAGTCTGTTCCGTGAAGCATTGGCCCGTATGGAAGAGGAGGCAGAAAGCCGGGGCCGTGAGCGAAGTCCGGAAGGAGGCGCGGCATACGCGCACCGGCTGGCGGCACCGGAGCTGACGCCATTTCCGTTCGACCCCAATGTGATTGACCAGGAAGATTGGGAAAGGATGGGTCTTTCAGCGCGGCTGGCAAGGAGTATCGGGAATTTTTTATCTGCGGGCGGCAGTTTCAGGTACAAGGAAGATTTGCAACGGATGTATTTGATGGATGATCTGACATACGAACAACTGGCCGGCTACATTCTGCTGCCTGAGCGGCCTGTTTCAAGCAGTTCCGGAGAAAGGCCAACAAGGAGAGATTCCTCCGGGCCGGGAAGCGATTCCGGGTTAATCGCAGATGTTGCGGCTCACAAGTCACCAGAGCGGGACATCAGCGGCATTCGCCCACCGGCCGAACCGCTTATCATCAATATCAATACCGCCGACAGCCTGGAACTCATTCGGGTAAGGGGAATCGGTCCTGCTTTCAGCCGCCGCATCATACAATACCGGGAAAGGCTTGGAGGCTATCATGATGTAAGTCAATTGCTGGAAGTTTTCGGGATGGACAGTACCCGTTTTGAGCAAATCCGCGAATATTTGGTGACCGACAGCATGCACATCCGGAGAATTAATCTCAATGAGGCAGAATTCGGGGATTTGGTGAGGCATCCTTATATTGACAGGAATACTGCAAGTGCTATATTGAACATGAGAAGGCAACACGGGCCTTTTGCCACTCCGGAGGAAATCAAAAGGTCATACCTGTTGAATGATTCCATTTGGGAGCGGATCAGGTTGTATATTGCTGTAGAATGAGGTTAGTGTGAATCATTAATAGAACGAGTGAAGTTAGAAGTTTTTTTAACATCTTAACATTTTGACCTTTTGACCTTTACATATTTGCACATTTGCACATTTGCACATTGTTCAATGCAACTCCCGTGGTATTAAAAACATGTTTTGTACATTAGAATAAACTGATGTCTGGGAAAAATGCATAATGGCTCTTAAACGCTTGATTTATATCACCCCTACGGGGCTTAAAAGATTGGGGGTTGTTTTTGATTCTACTAAGATTATGCCCCTAACGGGGCTGCCCTCATAGGGACAAAATTCTGGTAATAAGCATTATAGGGTATGTCCAGAAGTCCAGTTAGGCCGTAATACAATTTAGCCGGACAGTAGTTATTAGAAAAATTGGAAATGATTAATATTATTTGAAGCAGTTTACGAAAAACTGTTTTTTGCGAAAAACAACTTTTTGAACAAAATGAAAAACCTTTTGTTATTTAGACGTAGATCAAATTAAAATAACTCACAACCCAAAAACATTGGTTACCATGAAAACGATCATTCGTTCAACATTCGTAATCCTGATTGCTGCGGCATTCGCAGGATGTCAGACGGCACCTGAGCAAACAGAAACAAACACAAACAATAAAGGAGAAACAACTATGACAAACAGTGGAAAACATGTATTGGCAGATTTGCCTTACGCGTACAATGCGTTGGAGCCCTACATTGATGAACGTACCATGCAAATTCATCATGGAAAACATCATCAGGCTTATGTAACCAATCTGAATAATGCCATTGAAGGCACAGAAATGGCTGATATGACCCTTGAAGAAATTTTCAAAAACATGAGTAAATATCCGATGGCTGTTCGCAACAACGGCGGCGGGCATTGGAATCATGATCTTTTTTGGAATATTATGAGTTCCAAAGGTGGCGGAAAACCCACAGGTGATTTGCTGGCAGCCATTGAAAAGCGTTTCACTTCCTTTGAAGATTTCCGGGAAGAAATGAATCGTGCCGGAGCCACCCGTTTTGGAAGCGGCTGGTCATGGCTGATCGTGGATGCCAATGGTGAACTCCAGGTTACCAGCACACCGAACCAGGACAATCCTCTGATGGATGTTGCAGATGTCCGGGGAACGCCCATCCTTGGTGTTGACGTATGGGAACATGCATATTATCTGAAATATCAGAACCGTCGTCCTGAATACCTCAGCAACTTTTGGAATGTAGTGAACTGGGATGAAGTAGCCCGCAGGTATGAAGCTTTGGTCAAATAAATCGCTTGATAATGTTTTAAGGTTTTCTGAAAGCAGGAAACAAAACAGCGAATATTTGTTGCAGTCCCGTTGAGCAGCAAATAGTTACAGAAACGGGTGATGAGTGATGGTGACCGGCAGCTCCGGGTTTTGGAGCTGCCGGTTTTTTATTTGGGACGCGGATGAACCGGATTGCCTGCGGCGAACGCAGATGAATGCGGGTTTTCTCCTGGCATTTATGGGGAGCGGGCTATTGGAATGGCATTATTCCGGGATGGTTTGGTTTTTTCCGGGTAATATCAGGTTGAGTAATACACCGGTTATGCCTGCAAGGCCAATCCCTTCAATGGCGAATTCACCGGCTGAAAAACACATGCCACCAATTCCGAAGACCAGTACCAGTGCAACGATTGTCAGGCGTCTGGGGTCACTAAGGTCGTTTCCGGCTTTTACCAATGTATTCAAACCTACCACCATGATGGCACCAAACAGAAGCAACATGATGCCACCCATAACCGGGGCAGGAACTGTTTGCAACAATGCGCCGGTTTTTCCCAAAAAGGCTGCCAAAATGGCCACTATGGCTGACCATGTCATAACGGCGGGATTAAACACCTTCAAAACGGCAACGGCACCGGTTACTTCCGAATATGTTGTATTTGGCGGACCCCCGAGCATTCCTGCCAAAGCGGTTGCTACGCCGTCACCCAGCATGGTCCTATGCACACCCGGGTCTTCAAAATAATCCTTGCCGGTAACCGATCTGATGGCTACAATATCACCAAAATGCTCAATAGCCGGGGCAATGGCTATGGGGAGGATAAAGACAATCGCCTGCCAGTTCCACTCAGGCAATGTAAAAGCAGGCACAGCCAACCAGGCAGCATCTCCAACAGCAGTTAGATCGATCATACCGAAAGGAACGGCAACGATATATCCGACAAGGATTCCGACCAATATAGGAATGAGCCTGAATATGTTCCGGCCCAGGATCATCACCAGTACCGTGCATGCCAGCGTGATCATTGAAACGATCAGCGCATGGTGTTCGGGAAAAATCACGGTGCTGCCGTCGCCGGTTTTTCCCATGGCCATATTGACGGCAACCGGTGCCAGCACCAGGCCAATAACCATGATAACCGGGCCGGTCACCACAGGCGGGAGAATTTTATGCAGAAAGTCACTGCCTTTCCATCTGATCATCACCGAGAGTATCATATAAAAAACACCTGCAGCGATCAGGCCGCTCATGGTAGCAGCAATGCCCCAGGTGGACACACCATAAATGATGGGTGCAATAAAGGCAAAGGAACTGGCGAGAAACACCGGCACTTTCCCCTTAGTAATCAGCTGAAATAATAAAGTGCCGGCGCCGGCTGTGAACAGTGCGACATTGGGGTTCAAACCGGTTAACAATGGCACCAGAACCAGAGCACCAAAGGCTACAAACAGCATTTGCGCTCCGGGTAAAATGCCCCTTGAGCTAAACTGATAATCATGGTTCATACGGAGGAGGGGTTAATTGATGTTTACGATTTTTACCAAACCCACTGTTGAGAATATTTCATCAAATGTAAAAAAAACAAACAGCATATTTGTACACGATCCACTATCCAAACCATAAAATCTGTAACGAAGTTTCCGGCACCCACATTTGCTATTGCAGCAATTCGCTGAGTTCTTCAGCAGTCATTCCGGCAACAAAAGATTCTTTGCGGATCAGGTTTTCTGCCAGTCTGGCCTTTTTGTTCTGCAGTCTGATGATCTTTTCCTCCACTGTATCCTTACTGATAAAACGGTAAACAAACACTTTTTTATCCTGGCCAATACGGTGTGCACGGTTTATAGCTTGCATCTCCGCTGCAGGATTCCACCATGGATCGAGCATGAACACATAACCGGCTTCGGCCAGGTTTAGCCCTACCCCACCCGCCTTGAGGGATATCAGAAAAACCGGCACCTCCTGCTTTTTAAACTTTCTGATGACTTCTTCTCTTCTGACGGTGGAACCGGTAAGTTTGACATATTTTACACCGGCTTTTTTCAGCCATGCCTCCAGGAGTTCCAGGTGTTTAACAAAAGAAGAAAAGATCAACACTTTATGGTTTTCTTCAAGCAGCGTTTCGAGGTTTTCAATGATGGCCTGAAACTTTCCGCTTTGCGCATTCATGTTTATATCGGCAAGCCGGGGGTGATTAGCAATTTGCCGCAACTTTGTCAGCGCCTTAAGCAACATGATCTGACTGGATTGTAAGGCTTCATTGTCATAAATATTCTTCAGAATAACATTCCGGTAACGTGATTTTTCTTCTTCATAGATTTTTGCCTGATCTTCAGCCATCTCACAATATATGACGGATTCTGTAAGGTCAGGCAATTCTTTGGCCACCTGATCTTTTGTACGTCGCAAAATATAGGGGCGCAACAACTTCCACAGCTGAGCGGCCTCCGGTGAGGTGGGGTCATTTTCCAACGCAAGTCCATATTGCTGCTGAAAACTTCGGAGAGAGCCCAAAAGACCGGGGTTTACAAAATGCATTTGCGACCATATATCACTGAGCCTGTTTTCCACGGGTGTTCCTGTAAGAGCAAACTTGCCGGAGGCTTTTAAGGCAAATGCTGCACGTGATGTCTTGGAGTTGTGGTTTCTGATATTCTGGCTTTCATCGAGAATGATACAAGTGAAGGATACTTCTTTGAGCACCTCCACATCATTGCGCAAAGTACCGTATGTGGTGAGCATCAAATGTCCGCTCAATGATGAAGACAGCGACCGTTCGGGCCCAATGTACAGGCGCACCTGCAGCCATGGAGCAAACCGCTTTAGCTCATTTAACCAGTTATGCAAAACGGAAGCCGGTACAACAATTAATGTTGGAGCCTTTTTGCCGTCAACAGGTTCTGCTGACTGCTCTTTAGATTCCTGACAAGCCTGGTTCTCCATGATGTCGGTGTCATCAAATAAACCCAGCTGAACACCGGCTTTGACATGAGATTTGGCCGCCCGAGGGGATTCACTTAAAGTTTTATCCCTATGGTGGTTTGAGTAAATTGAAGAAAGCAAGGCAATAACCTGCAGCGTCTTCCCGAGACCCATGTCATCAGCGAGAATGCCTCCAAGTCCTTCCCTGGCGAGCTTGCGCATCCATACATACCCGGATAATTGATACGGGCGCATGGTTACATCGGACAGTTGTGGCATCCCAAAAGTTGCTTCTTCATCAAGTATATGCTTCAAGCGCTTTACCTCCGGCAAATCAAAATCCTCCAACACCATAAAATGGTACCTTGGAACGCGCCAGGTATTTTTGTGTTCATATCCATGAAACACAAGGCCCTTGTAGCGCTCAAACCACTCTTCAGGGATCAGGAAACGTTCACCGCCAGGCAGGACAAACAAACGCTCTCCATTCAGAATATGTTGGGATAAAGCCTGAAATGGGATTTCTTTTTGGCCGATGCGGATGACAATATGCAGATCAAACCAATCAGTAAAAGTATGATTGTTCAATACAAGCATTGGTTTCTCCAGTAAATGTCTTTCTTCTTCCTCCTGTTCAATGCGGAACCCGGCTCTTTCTATTGCGGATCTGTTTTCCACCACATAGTCGAAAAAATCCAATTCATTGCTTGCCGTTGCGCTCATTCGATAAAACGCGCCAAACGGTTCAAGATCAAATGTCAATAGTTTCCCGATCATTTCTTGTTCAAAAACCGTTTCGCGCCGAAACCGCCGAAAAACATAATTGTTTTCATTGATCTCCAATGCTGTATATGTCAACTGCTTATTGTTGGCGATCACCTGCCTCTCGCCATAATCGAAACGCAACAGGAAACCATATTTTCCCTGAATATCCCGTTCAATGGAAAGGACAGCCTTCGGGTCAACAGGAATATCCACAACATCGAACCCCTCAGCCTGAATATCTGCCCGGTTGGCCATTTTTTTAACAAAGCCTGAAAAGTATTCCTTTTCGAAGTGTTTAGGGATATGTATCTCATTTTTCTTAATGAATGGGTTAAACAGTTTACCGCTGATATTATTTGGGAAGCGCCAAATCAGACTGCCTTGCATCAGATAGCAAGGTTGTAAGGCAAGCAATAGGGTTCCGGGAGTCTGCAGGTTCAGCGGCCTGTTGTCATAAACAAGACTTATTGTATAAGTTACTCCTGTGGTTGTGCGTTTGAAATGCAATGAGGTATCCGGTGCATCATCGGCCAATTGTTTTCGGTGAGAGGCATAGAGGTTTGGCCAGGTATCCCTTCCATCATAAATATGGATATTGTTTTGTTTGAGCAACATGAACAGGCGGTCGGTTTGCCGCCACAGAAAAGGCAGCAACACCCTGTTAACAAATTGTTTTTCTGCATTCTTAAAAAATGCCTCTTTTGAAACAGTCTTATTGGAAAATCGTAAGGCAATATTGGCGGGTTCCAGGCTAAGGCTCAGCTCATACAAGTCACGGATAAAAGGTTCAGGCATATTAAGTGTTTCCGGATTTTGGGCCGAAAGTCGTCCTGAAACCGTCAGGAAACCTTTCTGTTCTCTATGGCACAAATAAGGCACTACCGTATCACCAAGATAAGGATCCGTTTTAATCACCGCGGCGAGTGTAGTTTCTTTGTCCGTCACAATCTGCAAAGTTAGCGGATTTTCCGTGTGGATATAACCTGATCCGCAGGCACTGTTTCGTTGAACAAGTTGCCACTAAAGATGTTTTAAATTACAAACATTAACCCCATCTTACCATGACATATTATTTCAGTAAAATTTTCAAAGACAAGGGTTTCGAAGAAGCCATTGCAGAAGTTACGGAAGCCCTGAAAGCGGAGGGTTTTGGCATTTTGACGGAAATTGACGTGCAGGGCACACTGAAGCAAAAAATTGACGTTGATTTCAGGAAGTACCGGATTTTGGGAGCCTGCAACCCCCATTTTGCGTATAAGGCATTCCAGGCAGAGGACAAAATCGGGATTTTATTGCCATGTAATGTGATCGTCCAGGAGCATGACGACGGTTCTGTGGAAGTGGCGGCCATGAACCCTACTGCAGCCATGGTGGCGGTTCAGAATACAGAGCTCGGCGGACTTGCCGGAGAGGTGGAAAAGATAATGGAACGGGTGGTCAACAGTTTATAATCACTGCCAGACCACCCGAAACAATTTATTATTTGCCGGCACTGTCATTTCCGGCGGCATTACCCGGTCAGAAACCGAACTGGATGCCCTGTGCCAGTGGCAAATCGGTGCCGTAATTAATGGTATTGGTTTGCCTGCGCATATAGCTTTTCCATGAGTCGGAGCCGGACTCCCGCCCGCCACCGGTATCTTTTTCGCCGCCGAAGGCACCACCGATCTCTGCTCCGGAGGTACCAATGTTAACATTGGCAATGCCGCAGTCGGAACCGGTTTCAGACAAAAACTTCTCTGATTCACGAAGGTTTTCGGTAAAAATGGACGAAGACAAACCCTGGGGAACGCCATTGTTCAACGCAATAGCTTCCTCAATGGTAGTATATTTCATGATGTAGAGGATAGGA
>SKTQ01000344.1 GCA_007122505.1 Bacteroidales bacterium
GATTACCGTCGGGCCACATCACTTCCTGCTGGCCAAGGCTGACCTCCAGCACTTCCGTATCCAAAATGACCGACAAGACCTTTTTTGCCAAATGGTTATTGTCCATCAGGTATTTAAAGGCAGTATCATAAATGGGATTAACTATATGCATAATTATTTTTTTCACAAATATATCCATATTTTTTCTTCATAATATAATAATTTATAAACAAAATAGAATAATCGGTTATTATTTAAAGTTAAGTGGTTGATATTTTGATTTTTTTTAACCACTTATTATATAGCATAGATTATCCATTCTTTTAAATGAGGCAATAATGACGCAGGGGATTTCTCTGATTCCGCTATTTTTGCAAAAAAGAGATTGATGATGAAAAAGGCAATTGTTACAGGTGCCTATGGTGCCATCGGGAAAGCCATCGCAAAAGGAATAGCGGCAAAAGGTTATGATTTGTACATTTTAGGCAGAGATAAAGACGCCCTGGAAAAATGCCGGGAGGAGTTGATCCGGGAAACAGGAAGCCATCATGTTTCCTGTTTAACGGCAGACCTTTCGCTGAAACAAGAAGTGAAATCCCTGGCCAACAATTGGAGCGGTCCTTTGCATATACTGATCAACAATGCAGCCACCACACCACGGTCGAGGATGGAAACGGTGCAGGGAACAGAATTGCAGTTTGCTACCAACGTATTGGGTTATTTCTGGATGATCCGCTATTTTAGTGATCATATGAAAGGTTTGGATGATGCCCGCATTGTAAACGTTGCCAGTTATTGGGCAGGAGACCTCAACATGAATGATTTGGAGTTCAAAGCCCGAAGCTATCACAATGACACTGCATACAGGCAAAGTAAACAAGCAAACAGAATGCTCACAGTGGCATTTGCCGAAAGGCTTAAAGCACAGGGTATTTCGGTATTGTCTGCCCACCCGGGTGATGTTCGTTCAAAGCTGAGTAGCAACCTGGGATACGGTGGCTGGGAATCCCCCGAAGAAGGTGCAGCCACTCCCCTTTTCTGTGCCACAGACACCATACTCAAGGGTATTACCGGAAAATACTTTGCCAATAAACAGGAAGAACACTGTGCTTTTTCAGGAGATCAATCAGCCATTGATAAGTTATATGATATATGCATGCAATATTAAATAATGTGCAATGCCGCAAATATTTCAATTCAGCCCGGTTTGTCACCAATCATACTAATCGTGTATTCTAAGGGCGATACCCTTGTAGCAAACAAGTAGGTGTAAAGCGGAATAAAACAATGGCAAAAATTCCCATATAGGTTGCACGGTTGCGCAACAAACTTTCTTCATTACAAAAGCTGCCAGCCATTAGTGATCATTTTTACCGATAAGCAACCATGTTCCTTTTTGCTCAATGCTTTCCAGAGCTTCATCCGTAACGGGCTCAGTGCTAAATCCCGCTTTCAGCATAGCATCCTGCCAGATGTTCTTTCTGAACAATCCAAGTTTATGAACATCAATGATGATCTCGGACCTTCCTTTTTCACGGACCAAAAATACAAAAGTAGCCTCAAAAGATTTCCCGGCGGGATCAGCAGTATAATTGTTTTCAATAAACGTCAGTTCTTTTGATCCCTGTTTAACCTGCTCAACGGTGGTTCTGTTTTGGGGAAAATGCTCAGGGTCATATCCGATGATGACAAGTAGAAGTCCATCTTTTTTCAGGACTTTTTTTGCACCTGAAAAGACCTTTTGAATGTCTTCAAATGACCTCATGTAGTCGATGGATTCGGGTATGATGACTGCATCATAGAGTCCCTTCAGCGGAATTTGCCGCATATCGCCAACGTGGTAGCTACACTCGGGGTTTTTGCGTGCAGCACTTTTGACCATGTTTTCACTAAGGTCAATGCCGGTGATGGAAAAATACGTTTTTAAATGGTAGTCAATACATCCCGAGCCGCATCCCAAATGGAGAATATTATTTGTTTGTATGGCCTCATGTTGTTTGATTCGATGAAATATATAATGAGCCAGGGGCTTGTAATCCTCAATTGCTCCGATCATTTCCCAGGCCCATTGGGCTGAATTGTAAAGATGCCGGGGTTCTTGTTTGTTTTTCATTTATCGAGTTTTTCTTTTAATGTTTTAAACATCCGGACAATTGGCAATACTGACAATCACCATTATTCTCCAGTGGCATTTTGTTTCATTCAATGCTGCCGCAGAAAAAATTATCGCTTGTCCGGCACCCAGACGGAAACTGAGGCGGCATTACAACTGAACTCGGCCCATCCTTCCTTGTCGGTTGTCACCGGCTCCGGCATATGCTCAGTAATATCCCGGTAAATTGTTTCCGGAGAACCTGTTTTCATTTTCAGACTTCCCGCTTCACCATTGCTGAGAATAACAGCAGTGCCTCCGGCTTTCTCATCATTGCCGGTGCGTGTCCATCCCACGCAATTGGGGTCATCAAAATAATCGTGTTGATCACCATAGGCATAGGTACGCCTGACATATAAAAATTTATCGATCATCCAGCGGTGGCTTGCCATTTCAATCTCATATTCTTTGCCATCCTTGCCAAAGTCTTTATATTGTGCTCCATAGTAGTCGGCGGCAAATACACATGGATATCCTCCTTTTCTAAGCAGAATCAAAGCATAGGCAAGCGGTTTAAACCATGGTTCAACAGCTGATTCCAGCGATTGCAAAGGCTGCGTATCGTGGTTGCTGACAAGGGTAACTGCCAGATCCGGTTGTTCCTCTACCAGGGTATTCTCAAATATTTGCCCAAGATCATACTCCTTACCCAATTTCCCGGCTGCAGCGAAATTATAATGCAATACCACATCAAAAAGCATCATATTGCTGCCGGTTTTCTCTATGAAGCTTTTTAGGGCTTCATGGTCCCCCGACCAGTATTCACCTACGGCAAACAACTGCCGTCCGCTAAATTCTCTCAGGTGATTCAGCCATTCAGCAAAAAAGCTCGATTTTGCGTGTTTTACAGCGTCAAAACGAAAACCATCAACCCCGGTTGTTTCAAAATACCATTCGCCCCAGTACAGTAATTCTTTTCTTACATCGGCGTTGTTCATGTCCAGATTGCAGCCCATAAGGTAATCAAAGTTTCCCTTTTCCTGATCCACGCTTTCGTCAAATTTTTTTCCCTCAAAAAGGTAAACAGCATTGGTTTTATCATCAAAAGCATTGTGATCGGCGGCGTTAAAATGCCACCAGTGCCAATGGAGTGTTGAATATTTTCCTCCCCTGCCGGGGAAGTTAAAATGGGTCCATGCTTTTATTTTCTGCATTTTTCCCATAGATTCGTGCCTGTTTTCAGGATTATATGGCGTGGCATTGAATTCTTCTTCCTGGTCTGCTCCCAGCTTGTGATTCATAACGATATCAGCATAAACCTGCATCCCTGCTTTTTGCGCTGCAGCTATGGCCTTTAAATACTCATCGCGGGTACCGTATTTTGTACGTATCGATCCTTTCTGATCAAATTCACCTAGATCAAACAGGTCGTAAACGCCATAACCAGCATCGTAACCCCCGGCAGAACCCTTATAGGCAGGCGGAAGCCATATGGAGGTAAAACCCGCACGGGATAATTCTGATGCATTTGCTGCCAATTGCTTCCATAATGATCCATCGGCAGGTGTGTACCAGTGAAAATACTGCATCATCGCACCATTGTATTCTTTCATGTGTTTATAATTTCTTAAGTGTTTGGCATTCTGTTGTTTAATTTGTGTTGCGTAAAGCCAAGATAGTCAAATTTTCATGTTCATGCTCAAAGCAATAGTCCTGTGTGCTTAGCGTTTAAGTCAGTTTCATCTACGGGGTTTCCATATCTTAATATGGATATTTCAACCTCCAGTAAAAATCGACCTTTATGCAACCTTATCTTTTATTTCCACATCCACCCCCATTTCTTTAAGGAGCCTTATGTGCTTGCTAATTTGTTTGTCTTTTCTTAGATCCTGCAAATACTCTGGTCCTAACTCTTTGTAAGCAACTTTGTCTTTCAGGATGAAGTAGGCGGCTATCAGGATCTTATGTCCTATTGCTACAAGTGCTCTTTTTTTACCTCTTCGTCCTACAAGACTATCATACTTACTTCGCAAATACGTTTTCTTTGTTCTTGTTGCTGCCCAGGCGCATTGTACCAATAAAACCTTCAGGTATTTATCGCCGTGGGTTATTCGTGAGCTTTTTTTTTACC
>SKTQ01000044.1 GCA_007122505.1 Bacteroidales bacterium
CCGGCCCATATATTTTTTCACTGTTTCCGCGGAGGTCGGTCTTGTGCAGCTCTGCCATGGTGTAGTAATCAAAAATGGCTTCGTCGTATTTGTCGCTGAGCAGGTCCTGGAATGTGCGCACCGCAGCACGTCTGCCCATGCTCTCTTGGATAACGGGACCTGAAGCAACCTGCGGACGCTGGGGAGCAGGGCCGCGGTCAGCATAAACGGCTGTAAATACAATGGTTTCGCTGTCGGAAAGCCAGTTGAAGGAATTGCCCAGGACGGCGTTAATTATGGGTTCGGTGATTTTTTGCGCATGGGCGGTTGCAATATCCAGCCACCATAATTCAATGCCATTGTCTGTGGTATGCAGAAAAGCCACCTTGTTGCCGTCGGGCGACCATGATGTGGTGGTGATCTGGGGATTTATTGGCAGTCCCGTTACCTGTCTCAGGTTGCTGCCATCGATATCCATCAGCGACATGCCCGTGACAAACCAGGAGCTGCTGCGACCGTTGGTGCGTGGATCGAAACGGATACCACCGAGCCGAAGCTCTTCCTCGGCCAGCACCTCTATGCCCGGTAAACCGGGTCTTTCCAGCAGCAAAATGACATTGTTGCGCGGACTGATGTTCATGGATGGCGTGGTAGGCGCATCTACCAGTTCGATAATTTCCTGCGGGGGTAAACGGTAGGTCATCTCTGTTTGTGCAGAGAGGCTGGCCCCGGAAATCAAAACAAAAGATATACAAAACAATAGGAAGCTTTTCATAATAATAATGATTAAATGAAACGTGACAATAAAAAACCTTGCAAAATAGCAATTATTCCCTAATGAATGACTTTTTTTGACCGCTGATTTAAATGCCTTTGTCGAAAAAAGGCTTTAATATCCACACCCACAGCGCTGCGGTGATGTAAGATGCGAGCGTGCCCCACC
Source organism: Bacteroidales bacterium (assembly GCA_007122505.1). Classification (GTDB taxonomy): domain Bacteria; phylum Bacteroidota; class Bacteroidia; order Bacteroidales; family UBA7960; genus PUPG01. The sequence continues at coordinate 923 of SKTQ01000044.1, forward strand.
ACAATCCGATCAAGGGAAATAGTGCGCCTGCCACGAAGCTGTATATAACAATGTTTGTGGACGCCAGCAGCATGATCTTTCCGGTGGCCCTGGCAAAAGGATAACCGGCCGACAAGGTGAGGATCACCATGGAAGAGAGCATCATGGCCGGAAAAGAGGCAAACAATCCCGCCCAGAAAGCTGATCCGCCGCGGGCTACCAGCACGGATACGCCAACCACACTCCCGGCAAACAATGCCCTGAACAGGATCTGTCCCACCGAATAGCGCCGCTTGATTTTTCCCAGAGAAGGGATCTTCTGCACCTTTTCTGCCAAAAAATAGGTCCCAACCGCTCCGGCAAAATATAAGACCGACCAAACAATTATGCCGGTTTCCTGAAAGAAAGAAAACAACAAAGCCAGGATGACCCATGCCGACAAACCGGTGCCGAGTGCCACAAGCAGTCCTCTGGAAGCCAGGCTGATAAATGTGTAGAGAAACATGGTGCTCAGAAACATGCCCAGGGGAACGGTGGTGGTGGCTTCGGCGGCAAATTCCGGACTTTGGGTGATGCCAATAAAAAGCAGCGAAGTAAAGATGGTGGAAGGCAGGTTTCCGATCATCCCGCCAATTTTTGAACCCATCTTTTCCGATATCATGGTGGCCAGGGTGATCCATACACCCGCTACGATGACCGAAAGGATCAGTTGCTGAATAAAAACGGCTGACATTATTTCCCAATTTTGACAGCAAAAGTAGGTATTTTGCCATTTCGTGAAAGAAAAACCTGAAAAAGCGGCTTTCGGGGTTTTCTAATATCAGAGAAATGCTTATTTTGGTGGCCGGTATAGAATTCTATCCCGCGACCCCGAAAAGCATCCGTACATTGTTTCATATATTCACACATAAAAGTTTTTGAGATGAGAAAAGATACACCTATTCCTTCGGCAGTTGTAGATAAGTATGTTGAACAGATGGGCCTTGAAAATGTAGGCAGGGCTTCCATCCGGGAGATCAAGCGCCTGGTGGACCTTGTGGAGGCAGAGACAGGGGAGCGCTATGTGCGCATGGAGATGGGTATTCCCGGTTTAAAGCCTACGCACATCGGGGTAGAGGCTGAAAAGGAAGCCTTAGACAGGGGAGTTGCGGCCATATATCCCGATATTGACGGAACGGCCAGCCTGAAAAAGGAGATCAGCCGTTTTGTGAAGCTGTTTGTCAATATCGACGTTCAGCCACATGGGTGTATCCCTACCGTGGGGTCCATGCAGGGCAGCTTCGCCACTTTTATGACCGTTACCAGGATGAACAAAGACAAGGACACGATCCTTTTTCTCGATCCCGGATTTCCGGTGCATAAGCAGCAATGCCGTGTAATGGGACGAAAGTTCGACAGTTTTGATGTGTATAATTACCGTGGCGACAAATTGCGTGAAAAGCTTGAGTCGCACCTGTCCAAAGGCAATGTGGCGGCTTTGCTGTATTCCAATCCGAACAACCCTTCATGGATCTGTTTTACGGAAAAGGAGTTGCAGATCATCGGGGAGCTGGCCACCAAGTATGATGTGGTGGTGGTCGAGGACCTTGCTTATTTTGCCATGGACTTTCGCCAGGACATGTCGCGCCCGGGTGAGCCACCATACCAGCCTACTGTTGCCAATTACACCGATCAGTATGTTTTGCTGATATCCAGCTCAAAGGCCTTCAGTTATGCCGGACAGCGTATCGGTATGATGGTGATTTCCGATGCGCTGTTTGCCAAGCGTTCAAAAGATTTACTGCCTTATTACGGGATGGAGCAATTTGGCCGGGCGATGGTGTTTGGCACCATGTATGCCCTGAGTTCCGGTACGGCCCATTCGCCGCAATACGCGCTGGAGGCCATGCTGAAAGCTGTGAATGACGGGGAGTATAATTTTGTGGAAGTGGTCAAAGAGTATGGTGAGAAGGCGAAAATTATGAAGAAACTCTTTACAGATAATGGGTTCCGTATTGTTTACGACAAGGATGAGGACAAACCCCTGGCCGATGGTTTTTACTTCACCATATCCTATCCCGGTTTCACCGGAGAGGAGTTGATATCGGCCCTGGTGTATTATGGCATCAGTGCCATTTCTCTTGCCATCACCGGCAGTGAACGCCTGGAAGGCCTGCGTGCCTGTGTGTCGCTTGTCAGCCGCGATCAGTTTCCGGATCTGGAGGACAGGTTGAAGAGGTTTCATAAAAACCAGGGGTCAATTAGTTAATGTGCAAATATGCTAATGTGCAAATTAGCTGATTCGGGAATGTGCTGATAATCTGGCGCTTTTAATCAGAACAATTGGGCATTTTTCTGCATTGAAAAACTTTCTGAAATATGTTTGTTGGTATTTCTGTTTTGTATATCTTTGCTGTCGCAAAAAAACAGGCTCTTTACATACAAAACCAAGGAGAGGTGGGTGAGTGGCTGAAACCAGCAGTTTGCTAAACTGCCGTACCTTTACGGGTACCGGGGGTTCGAATCCCCCTCTCTCCGCCAGCATCTGATAATCAAACCACGTTAGTGGTATGAAAACCGAAGGGGGCATACCGAAAATTTATTTTCAGGCATGCCCCCTTCGGTTTTCATATACCGGCGATAGCCGGTTTGATTATCAGATGCTGAAGCCTCTCTGGATGAGTGTATCCGGTAAGCGGGAGAGTTTTTTTAAAAAAAGTATTGCAGTATCGGGCATAATGATTATTTTTGCACCACTTTTTAAGAAAGCTCTTTTCAAAATACAGATTTCGGGGTGTAGCGTAGCCCGGTTAGCGCGCCTGCTTTGGGAGCAGGAGGTCGCAAGTTCGAATCTTGCCACCCCGACTTTTAAAAAACGCAATCAGCAGAATATCAGTTGGTTGCGTTTTTTTATTGGGTTTTTTGGCCCACATTTGCTCCACATTTGCTCCACATTCTCCGCTTAACAAACCCTCAAAAAAGGGCACTTGCATTACTTTATAAAACAAAAGGCATTGCCGGGATATAGCTCAATCATTAAATACTACCCGGGTCGTACCGACCGTTCATAGGGTCTATATATTGTCTACAGGCTTATCTATTCTTCGTCAATTATTTTATTATCACTGCTGTCCGGAAATAATGCATAATGGCTCCGAAACGCTTGATTTATATCATCCCTACGGGACTTAAAAGACTGGTGGGTGTTTTTGATCCTACCAAGATTATGCCCCTATCGGGGCTGCCCTGATAGGTATAAAATCCTGTTAGAAAGCATTATAAGGTATGTACAGAAGTCCCGTTAGGA
>SKTQ01000116.1 GCA_007122505.1 Bacteroidales bacterium
CTTTGCGCTTTTTGCGTGATTTAACTTTTGCGGCCTTTGCGAGGACAAAAGAGCAAAAGTGGATTACGGTTGATTTTTTCACCGCAAAGACGCAGAGCACGCAAAGAAAATGTACCAATTTATCAATGTGCAAATGTACAAATGACGGTCCTTTGCGCTTTTTGCGTGATTTAACTTTTGCGGACTTTGCGAGGAATAAAATGTTTCACGCAAAGCTCGCAAAAAAAAAGAAAAGCCCGCAAAGCTACTGCTTACTTACTTACTTCTTACTCTTCCCTTAAGTTCCTTAAGTCTCTTAAGTCCCTTAAGTTCCTTCAGTCTCTTAAGTCTCAGCTCCCAGCTCCCAGCTCTCAGCTCTCATCTACCTACTTCTTACTCTTCTCTTAAGTCCCTTAAGTCTCTTAAGTCTCTTAAGTCTCAGCTCCCAGCTCTGAGCTCCCAGCTCCCAGCTCCCAGCTCCCAGCTGCCATACTCAGCAATGGCTCTCTCCCGTGTCGATTTTCTGCATTACTTCATCCAAGATGCTTCTCATACGCGATATCTCAACAGGATTGAGGCAATAATTTTTCCTGACACCATCTATGGTTCCCTTGATTAAACCCGCGTCCCTGAGTTCCTTCAGGTGTTGATTCACAGTGGTGCGGCTAAGAGGCAGCTCTTCCGCTATGTCACCTGTAATACAGGTTTTAATTCTTGCCAGGTACAACAAAATGGCAAGCCTGGCAGGGTGTGCCAGTGCCTTGAATAAAACAGATTTTTTTTTGAGATCCTCAGCAAAGCTTTCCATGAAGATGTTTTGATTGATTTATGACGCAAATATACGTCATATTTTTGTTTTGACGTAATTTTACGTCATTTTTTTTCGCGGTTTTGAAATGCAAATTTCAGGGATCGCCTTAGGGTTTATGGTTTTTATTTGAGAATGGTCTGGTGGGAGGCTGTAAAATAGCGGATGAAGGAATTTGCGGAATAAACGGATTATCCTAATTCAGATGGTCACGTGGTTTCAATTGACAGGGACAAGCTCCGGTGAGTCTTTCTTTCACATCTTCCCTTGTGGGAAAACCATCTTTTTCCCATTCAACAAGGCCTCCTGCCATTTGGGCCATATTCTCAAAACCTTTTTCCCGGAGAAAAACGACTGCTTCTCTGCTTTTCAAACCGGAAGCATCTGCCAGAATAAGGTATCTGTCGCGGGGTAGTTTTTGATATGCATTTGCAAGAAGTCGATAAGGAAGCAGAAAAATATCAGGTACATCCGGAATTTTGTAATCTGTAAGACCGGAATCTCTCAGGTCCACGTATAATGCCCCCTGTTCAATGGCTTCGAATGCCTCCCGTGGCGTTAAGCTAAGTATATTTTCTTTATGAGAACCTTTATTGTGGAATGGATTTTTCATCATGAAGGATGTTTTAATAATGTGAGAATTGGACGCTTCTTTCTGATCAGGTTATGTCTGGTTTCAAGGTGATATGACCCACTCTGAGTCATTCCAGCTAATGCGGTCGAGATCAAAATCAAAAGCTGTGCCATTAAAACTTAGCAGGTGATCGATGGGAATATTGGTTTTTTCTAATTTGTGAGTTGTGGACAATGGCCTGGTGATGTGGAAATGACATGCCGGTTTGATATATTTTCCCATCGCAGCCGATTCGATGATCATGGGTGCTGTTTTATCCATGTCGTTCAAAATGATTGGAAAAGCCTTCAAAAGTCCATCATCAATAATATTCTGAACAAAATACACACGATCTGCCCCGCTCCGCAACATCCTGGAGCTATCCTTCCTGGTATTTCTGTTGGTTTCTCTGATAATCATCAGCTGATGTTCCTGATGAATAATATGGATATTATCAGGTTGCGGATGCCAGTGCGGTGTGATTTTGACAGCCACAATACCGATATGGCTGAATTTTTCCAGGAGCATACAACTCAGAGTGGTTTTCCCAACATTGCTGCCCGTGCCACTGATTAACAAAACATTTGGATGATATGGTAACATAGGTATTAAAACAGTTTTGCCGGATACTCTTTTTTGTTTACAAGCTGATGAATTCTTTTCCGGGCTGCCTCCTTATCGGCACGATAGGTAACGCCAAACCATTCTGCATTGCTTTGCAGGACATTTACAACGGCTTTTTTTTCAGAAATAAGTTCATCAATAACAAAAGGAAGAAAAAATTCCGCCTGATCATTATCTTGCTCTTTTTCAAGAAACATTCTCATTTTGTTATCCAGATGATCAAATACATCAGGGGTGAAACCCCAAAAATTCATGGAAACGATCTCACCGGGTTGCAGTGCCACATCACTCCCCTTGCTGATGATCTTTTCAGATTCATCCTTTTGAATTTGGGTAAATTCGGTAACATTTAGCAGCCTGTGGTTACCGTCCACTTTGCAAACACCCCTGGAAACATATCCGTGCTCCGACAAGGTATTTTCCAGCCGGTAACCGCACATGGCATAACGGCCCTGAGACTCTTGAGGCAGAGTATCCAGGTGGTTTGCCATAACCTCATAGGCTTCACGGCCGTAAAAATCGTCTGCGTTTATGACCACGAAGGGTTTATTGACAGATTGCCGGGCTACCCAAACGGCGTGGCCGGTTCCCCAGGGCTTTGTTCTGGATTTGTTGCACCCAAATGGTTCAGGGAGATTATCAAGTTCCTGGAATACCAGGTCTGTTTCTATGACTGGACTAATCTTATTTATGATCTGTCGGGTAAAGTCTTTTTCAAAGCTGCGCCTGATCACGAAGACCACTTTTTCGAATCCCGACCGGATGGCATCATACACTGAATATTCCATGATGCTTTCCCCGGAAGGGCCCACTTCATCAAGCTGTTTCATTCCGCCGTACCTGCTGCCCATTCCGGCTGCCAGAATCAGTAAAACTTTTTGCATGGCAATGATTTTTTATCAAATATATCACAAACAGGGCAAAAATAAGGAATAATCGGCAGGCAAAGCATTGCGCTTTATTTTGCGAAAAAAAGAGTGTTGACCGTATCCAGTTGTTCAAAGCTGATCACATGCCCTAGGTTCTTATAAATATTCAATGTAGTGTTCGCATTCAGCTTCCGCAGAATTTCTTCTGAGCGTTTTGCCCTTTCAACAGGAATATGCGGATCGGGATCGCTGGTGCCAATGAATACGGGTGTTTGATGAAAATCACCTTGATATTGATCATCTGAGATTTTATCGCCGATCAACCCTCCCGTAAAGGCAATAATTCCGCCATAGCGGTCCGGGTTCCTTGCAGCAAACTCCAGGCTGAGGCAAGCACCCTGTGAAAATCCGGAAATAAATATTTTTTCTTTTGGGATGCCGCTGAGAGTAATGTCATTCACCAGTTCACCAATGAGGTCAATGGCTGAATCAAGCCATGGCTGGTTCTGTTTCTGCGGAACCAGAAATGAATAGGGATACCAGGTATTGCGTGTAGCCTGCGGTGCAAGTATAGCAAATCCTCTGAGGTCGAGGTAGTCAGTAAGCGAGAGCATATTATCTGACGTTCCGCCACGACCGTGAATCATAATGATGGCTTTTTTGGCTTTGTCGAGCTTTTTACCGGCATATTGTACGTTCTTTTCGTGCATCACACATAGCTTTTTGAGTGTTCAGAAATGGCAGGCAATATGGATTCGATATGCTCACGGTTAAATTCGTGATGAGGCGGCAGCTTGAGTTCTGTGCCCAGCTTATCCGCGTTTTCATCCACCATAAAGCCTGGAGCATCGGTGGCAACTTCAAACAATACACCGCCCGGTTCTCTGAAATATATCGATTTGAAATATTGCCTGTCGATAACGGGAGTTGGCTGCAAGCCATATTGTCTGATGCCTTGCCTCACTTCTAATTGACTATTTGCGTCGGGTGTACGAAATGCAATATGGTGAATGGTGCCGTAGCCGCTTAAACCGGTAGTATTTGCCGATGGAACAAGGATATCAATATAGTTTCCCGGGGCATCATGAGTGGCAAAACGAAAACGGTTGCCACTTTCTCCAATCAAACGGTGATCCATTTTTTCGGTGAGCAATGCTCCGGTGCGCTCATAACCAGCCGCCCAGATCTCTGCACTGTAAAAGCCCCTGATTGCATATTCAGGCGGGACCGGTCCATCTGAAAAGGGTTTTCTTTCATCAAGATCATTAAAAATCAATTCCAAACCCAAACCATCATGATCTTCAAAATAAATAAACACCTCCTTGCCCAAACGTTCCTGGGCATCCTTGCGAGGAATGCCAAAACGATCAAGCCTTTTTTCCCAGTAAGCCAGCGCATCCATGGGTACAGAAAAAGTGGTGGTGTTCACCAGTCCTTTTCCATGCCTGCCGCGCCTTATCCCGCCATAAGGAAAAAAGGTCATGATGCTGCCCGGATTGCCAATATCATCACCATAATATAAATGATATACTCCAGGATCATCAAAATTTACGGTCTTCTTTATAAAACGCAAGCCAAGAACACCTGTGTAAAAATCAAGGTTCTTTTGTGCATCACCTGCGATGGCGGTGATATGATGTATGCCTGTGATGTTCATATTTTGTGACATAAAATATCCGTTTATCTTAATAGATAAATATATAACATTTAATCAAGCACATTGTTTGCTTTTATCGATATCGGGCCATTTTTTTCAGCAGGAAAACAAGAAATGATTAAATAACCGGAAAACCGGTGCAAAGCTGCGCTAATCAAAAAACTGTTTGTAATGGTTATGGAGGTTCAGAATATTTTGTACATATGTTACAGGCTCTTCACCGGCAGCATATCCATAGACCACCTCTTCCCTAAGGTAATAGTCCGGATTGGATTTTTTGAGCATATATTTTTCTACATTTCCAAACCAGATATCAGGGTCAGCGCCATCTGCCCGGGCCAGTCGCCGTGCATCCTGCACATGGCCCTGACCTGCATTGTAGGAAGCAATAATAAAATGAAGGCGCTGATTTTCATCGGCTATTTCTTGTGACCAATAGTTATCCAGCCACTCCAGGAAACGAACTCCAGCTATGATGTTTTGTATGGGGTCATAAGGGTTTTCAGCACCAAAAGCTTTTGCTGTTTGCGGCATCAACTGCATCAAGCCTTCTGCTCCTGCCCACGAACGTGCGTAGGGATCGAACCTTGACTCTCTGAATACCAGTGCAGCCAATAATCGCCAATCCCAGTTAATCCGGGCAGATTGTTCCTTGAGCAAACTATCATATGGTGAAATGGTTCCCCCGGTGATTGGGAAATATTCGCTACCATAGCGAAGCCTGAAGGTCCTGCGGTTTTCGTAGTATTTGTTATAGATAACATAGTAGTCAACATGTTTACGGGCATCCTGCAACCATGTGTTTAAAGTGTCCAGTAACAATACAGAAGATGGTCTTAAGGCCCAGGCTGTATACTGGGGCAGAGAGATGGCTGTTGAGACGTCCAGATTCTGATAATATGCTGACTGCATTGTGGCTATGTTTTCATCGGCCACTGTATAGTCGATTTCTTTCTCTGCCACTTTACGGATCAGCTGTTCGGTTGTAACACCTTTTTCTGCTTCGCTGATGTGAATCTCTGCCCCGATTTCCCGGGACAGGTTTAGGAGGCGCTCCTTGTAAGCTGAACCGCGCCGCACATGAATGGTTTTGCCGGAAAGCTCCAATGGATTCCTGATGAGTTCATTTTCAATCTGATGTAGCATCATCTGGCGCCAATTGTCGGGCCTCCTCTGCACCAGTATCTGCCTGGTCATATTCATGGGGTCTGTAAATGCAAGGCGCTCACGACGCTCAGCGGTAACAGTCAGGCCATATGCAATCAGGTCTCCTTTACCCTGTTCAAGCATCCGGATCATTTCATCAAAATCATGGGCCAATACAATACGCACAGAAATATCCAGGTAATCTTCCAGTAAGCCAAGCAGTTCATAATCATAACCCATGACCTCACCGCGATATACAAAATAGCTGAAGGGGCTGTAACCGGTTATGGCAACCAGTTCACCGCGTTCACTAATTTGAGGCATGTCAATGACTTCGGTTCTTGGATGGCAACCAAAAAACAGGCTGAGACCCATTAAAAGTGATGCGATGATATGGGCAGGTCTATTCTGCATAATCCATAATAAATGGATAAAACTAAGCAATCTTTGCTTCATTTGCAATTTTTTTTGTTCGTCCACATAAACAGCATTTTGATCCGATAACCAAATTCCATTTTTCTTTTTTGGGTATTTTTACCTATTATTGCATGATTAATCTTTGCATGGCTTTTGAAAAATACCGGTCAAGCCGGAAATGATTGAAGTGGATGTGCATTAATGAAACCGGTGAAATCATTCTCAATGCAGAATACCTGTACATGAATTTTTACTTCAAAACAATGCAATTTAAGTCTTGACAAACAGATAATTATGCTTTCATCATAACCAATTGAAACATCTTAACTATGAAACGAAAACATTTGTTGCTCATACTTTTACCGGTGCTGATGGCATGCCTGTTTTTATCCTGCGGTGTTGACCGTGCAGATACAATTTACATAAATGCCAATATTTACACGGCAGATGAGGATTTGGCGCATGCAACGGCATTGGCTGTCAAAGGAGATCGCTTTATATATGTTGGCGATACGGAGTCTGCATTGGCTTTTTCCGGCAGGGATACCAAGGTCATAGACCTGGAAGGCTTAACAGTGATTCCGGGACTTACCGAGAGCCACATGCATTTTGATGGTCTGGCAAAAAATCTGCTGATGGCACCGTTGGATATATACTGGTTAACGGTGGATGATTTACTTGAAACCATTGAGGGGGCTGTTGCACGTGCAGACAGCGGGGCATGGATTGTCGCGCGAGGCTATAATGATGCTATTTGGGAGGATCCTCCGCACCGGAGTACGCTTGATGCAGTTAGTCCCCATAACCCAGTTGTTTTGAGAAGGTATTGCGGTCATGCGCATTTTGTGAACAGCATTGCTTTAGGGGTAGCCGGTATCACTGCAGAAACCGGGGATCCTGAGGCCGGGATCATTGTTCGGGATAAAAGCGGGGAGCCTACGGGTGTGCTGGTTTCTGCTGCCGGAGCGCTGGTTACGCGACACATTCCGCCCGATCCCGATCTTGACCATGCACAATGGCTCGAAGCCTATCGGCTGGCCGGTAATTCGTTGCTGGCAGCCGGTATCACAACCGCCCATGACCTGACACCCACTACCCTGGAAGATATTGCCATCCGAAGGGATGCTTTTGAGAAAGGGCTTTTGAAAGTCCGGCTGATGGATGCGGTTACGGAGTCTACCGCAAGAGAGATGAATAAACCCCTTGTCGGCCTGTATGACCATCGCTACACGGTAAGATGGGTGAAAAAATTTGTGGACGGCTCACTTGGAGGACGGGGAGCTGCATTGCTGGAAGCGTATGATGATATGCCCGGTGAAACAGGTGCTTTGCGGCCGCTGGGCGAAGATACGGATGTTTATGCACAACTGGTGGCTGATATGCTGGAGCTGGGGTTTAGCACCAGAACACATTCCATCGGCGACAAAGGCAACAGGGCAACGCTGGATGCTTTTGAGAAAGCTATGGATATCAGTGGAAAAAGTCCCTCTGAGGCACGGCTGGTTGTGGAGCATGCACAGATTCTCCACCCGGAAGACATCCGGCGATTTGCAGACAGGAATATCCTGGCTTCCATGCAACCTATCCATGCTACGGAAGACATGCTTTTTGTTGAAAGCAGAATCGGATATGACCGTGCACGTGCAGGCGCCTATGCCTGGCGAAGTATTCTGGACGCCGATGGCTTGATTGCCGCCGGATCAGATTATTACGTTTCACCGTTCAATCCATTTTATGGATTGCATGCTGCCGTTACGCGGCAAGACCGGGAGAACAATCCGCCGGGCGGATGGTTTCCGGAACAGGCAATGAGCCGCATCGAAGCATTGAAAGCCTATACGATCTGGCCGGCATACCTTGAATTCTCGGAGGATATAAAAGGAAGTATCACTCCGGGCAAACTTGCTGATTTTTTGGTTATTGACAGGGATTATATGGCCATCCGCGCGGAGGATATCCACCATATCAGGGTTTTAAAAACCGTACTGGGCGGTGAGTTGGTTTTTAACCTGCCTGATGAATGACCGTTAAGCTTTTGATGTTTGTATATCAGAAATTTACGACTTGAAAGCCGGCAGTATAGCTGATGAGAACCACCGATCAAAGCATGCCTGAGAATACAGATTAGCCTCTTAATAGCAACATTCAATAAAATCAGAACAATGAAAAAAAATAGAATAATGATCATTTTGATGATGGTGGTGGTGTCCATCATTGTTTGCAGAAATGAAGCAAAGGCATGTTTTGCCGTTGTGGTGGGTAAAGACGCCAGTGCCGACGGTTCGGTGCTTTTTGGTCACCTGGAGCAAAACGGCGGTTTGCGTAATCTGAGCTACAGATACGTGCCCCGTATGGAGCATGCACCGGGCAGCATGGTTCACCTGCGTCGTGGCGGGAAATGGCCGCAGGCGAACGAAACCTTTGCCTATTTGTGGACGAGCAACCCGGGTGTGGAGTTCAGCGACGGTTATTTCAATGAATATGGTGTGGCCATCTCATCGGATGCATGCCGAACCCGCGAAGACTCTTACGATGAACTGGTTGCACGCGGCGATATTGTTGACGGAGGTATTGGTTATAAATTGCGGAGAATTGTGGCTCAGAGGGCAAAGACAGCGCGTCAGGGCGTGGATATTGCCACCGAGCTGCTGAATTATTTTGGTTATGCCGCCTCGGGACGAACCTATATCATAGCCGATGCCGATGAGGCCTGGCTTCTTGCCGTGGTAAGGGGCAAGCACTGGATCGCACAGCGGGTTCCCGATGATGCCATTGTTTTATTGCCCAATGTTCATATCATTGGTCCGGAAGCAGACCTAAGAGACACAGACAATGTGCTCGCTTCCGAGGGACTGGTTGAATATGCCATATCACGCGGTTGGTACGATCCAGATAGCGGAGAACCCTTCAGCTTCAGGGAAGCTTTCAATCTGCCTCCTCACGAAGGTAGTTTTATGGATGAGTATGGGGTAGATCCACGGCAGTGGTTTAGCCAGTCACTGGTAAAGAACGAATTGATCAAACTGCCGGCAGAGCAGCAACTGCCCTTTGCGCTGTACAGCGATCATTTATTTACTGTTTCTGATGTGGCCAATATCATCCGAAGTCATGGACACATTGATGGCCAAGAGCCTGATATGTCCCTTTCGTACGCGCTTGGCATGCCAGCAGATGCATCTCCGCACCACCAGCCTGGAACCGGGGCCATTTGCAGCAGCACATCACAGGAGCTGGTTGTTTACCAGCTGAGAAACTGGCTGCCTGCAAAAGTAGGGTCTGTTGCCTGGCGAACCACTGCTGCACCCTGCGGCTCAGTGCTCGTCCCCTGGTATGCAGGCATTACATCCACACCAAAAGCCTATTACAAAAACTGGCCTCTGGATCAGGCACTGGATATCAGTTTTCAGTTCAATCCACCACCCGGAACTTTCAATTATGATCCGGAAAATGCATTTGATGTGTTTAATGCCCTGGAAAATATGATTGATCTGAACTACCCCGAAAACATCAAATGGGCAAGAGAGCATTGGGATCCTTTTGAAGCAGAACAGTTTGACATGCAGCCGGCCATCGAAGCAGTAGCATTGATATTATTAGAAGATGATTCTGAACTGGCACGGGCTTTTTTGACAAATTACTCAAACGCAAGAGCCATACTGGCACTTGAGACCGCCAAAGAGATGCTGAACCATCTGAAGACCATTCATTGGGCGCACTAACAGGATGAGTGGTTGGATCAACCGGAAAGTCCAGGGTAAAAAAAACAATCTCCTGCTATATGGATAAACCCTGAGATTTCAGAAACAAATAAATTGAATTGGGAGGAATCGTCTAAAGGTGCCATTGCGGTGACCAATAATTTAGTAACACGAAAATTTTACAGGCTTATGAAAACAACATTCGGTCCTCAAAAAATCATGTTTCCCTGTCCAACAACCCTCGTTGTAACAGGAAGCATGGAAAAAGCAAATATTGTGACCATTGCATGGGTAAGTCTTTTGACAAGCCAACCGCCAACATTGGGAATATCGGTCGGTACCCGCGGATTTTCCGCAGAGGAGATAAAAGCGAACAAAGATTTCACGGTAAATATTGCTACGGTATCCATCATGACCGAAGCAGACTTTTGCGGAATCAGGTCAGGCAGAGATCTGGACAAGTTTGCCGAAACCGGTTTGACCAAAATGCCCTCGACAGTGGTCAGGTCGCCCATCATCAGGGAATGTCCGCTTAACCTGGAGTGCAAGCTGGTTGACTGGCGTATCATTGGCCGGACCAATCATTTTGTGGGAGAAATCGTACAAACACACGTGGATACCAATTTATTGAAAGATACAGACAACATTGGCTCCATAGATATCCGGGCTTTTGACCCGCTGATATATATTGGCGGGGTTAGAGAATACAGGCGTGTTGGAGAAAAAGCTGGTGACCCTTACAAAATTGGAAATGAGCTTAAAAATAGATGATGTTGCTGTTTATTTATCATGATGATAGTTGGAGATGATGGATGAGAGAAAGATCTTTACACTTGGGGACGTTGCGCGCAGCATCAGGAAAACCCTTTCCGAGCGTTACAGGTCTGCCTATTGGATCAAGGCGGAGCTGAACAAATTAAACCATTACAAGTATTCCGGCCATTGCTACCCCGACCTTGTTGAAAAAGAGGCGGGTAAAATTACTGCCCAAATGCGGGCAACCTTATGGAAGGAAGACTATCATGCCATCAACCGGCGTTTTTTGGATGTCCTGAAAGAGCCCCTGAAAGACGGGATCAAAATCCTTTTTCTTGCACGCATCAGTTTTGATGCAGTATATGGTCTCTCGTTGCGTATAATTGACATTGATCCGGCATTTACCCTGGGAGATCTTGAACAGGAAAAGCAAGCATGCATAGAAAAACTTACAAAGGAGGGAATATTTGATGCCAACAAGCATCTTGAAATCCCCCTCCTCCCGCAGCGAATTGCGGTAATTTCAGTGGAAACAAGCAAGGGATATGCAGATTTTGTCAAAATGATCGACCACAATCCAAACAAGTACCGTTTTCATCATCATTTGTTTCCATCCCTTCTCCAGGGAGATCAGGCAGTGGATTCCATCATTCATCAGCTCAGAAAGATCATTAAGCTGAAACAGCATTTTGACGTGGTTGTGATTGTGCGCGGAGGTGGTGGCGATATTGGCCTGTCATGTTATAACAATTACACGCTGGCGAGGGAAGTAGCCCTTTCCCCATTACCGGTATTAACAGGAATTGGCCATGCTACCAATGAAACTGTGGTGGAAATGGTGGCATACGCCAATGAGATCACCCCAACCAAACTGGCAGAATCACTCATTCAACGCTTTCATCAATTTGCACAAACTCTTGCCAGCCTGGAAAATACATTGGTTAGCGGTTCAATGCAAAAACTGCAACATAGCAAGGAATATTTTAATCACCAGGTCCACATGTTTTTGACGCATAGTCGCGGAATATTTTTCAGGCATCGCAGTCATTTGCGGGAGCTGGGTCTCCATTTGACCCGATACACAGGTTTTCTTATTAAAAATGCCAGGGAATATATGCTGGGGCAGCAGATGGAATTCATTAAAAAGCAAGCCTTTGGTTTTTTCAAGGTGGAACGGGATAACCTGAGTTATCAGCAAAAGTATATGCAGTTGAAGAGTATGGCTATTATAAAAAAAGCCTCAGAGGATGTGAACGCTATTGACAGAATTGCCAGGCAGTTGCATCCGGCCAATGTGTTGAAGAGGGGTTACAGCATTACCCGTCAAAAAGGAAAATCATTAATGAGTTTCAAAGAGGTAAAAACAGATCACTTTATCGAAACAACCTTATTTGATGGGGTTATCATAAGTAAGGTATTGAATACGGAAACAAAAAAACAATAGATCATGGAAAAGCAAACAGGATACAAGGAGGCTTTTGAAGAGCTGCAACAGATTGTTGCCGATATGGAAGAAGGTGAAATTGGTGTGGATGAGCTTTCAGAAAAAGTAAAGAGGGCCGCTGAGCTGATTCGAATCTGTAAAGAAAAACTGTATCATACAGAGTCTGATGTACAAAAGATTTTGAATGATTTGGAGGAGGAGAAGAGCAAAACAAATGAGTAATTGATATCATTTGCCTGCACCATCCTATGAAAAAACCGGCACATTGCAACCCTGACTGTAAGGGTTCTATGTGCCGGTTTGAAATATTTAGACAGAATGGTTTAGCAACCTCCGCCGGTGTTTGTTCTAACAGTGGTTTCCTTTTTTTCGGTGTCTGAACCACAGTTTGATTGTACTTCTGTGTTACCGCAACCGGGTGTTCCAGTAGCTTCAAGTTTTTCAGAGGAATAGCCCGCGTCAGCGATTTTCTGATAAACATCGTTAAGATCTACAGTTTCAGTGCAATAGGTAAGGGAAAGCAATTTGGTCTCTACCGACCATTCAGCTTTTGCCACACCTTCAATTTTGGCAGCAGTTTCGATGGCTGCTTTACAACCACCACAGTTGCCATTCACCTTAAACTCTACAGTTTGGGTGGTTCCCATTGCCATCGCCAGCATTGGAAGCATCAGGGCTGCTACGAAGAATAATTTTCTCATCATGATCATTTTTTTGTTAAACAGTTCAACAATTGGATTTAGAATTGGTACTTAAACAAGTATAAAGGTACCCATTTCTTCAATACGAAACAACACACTGGTATGAAATGTTTGCGTTTTTTAAAGATATTTAACAATTGTTTAGTGTTTAGGTGTGATGGAAATGCAAGCAGTTATGCCTTGGTTTTTACATAACAGTAGGCAAGATAATGGGTTTGTTTGAAGCTTAAAATGTAAGACTTAGCTCAGTCAATCCGTTTGAGGATTTCCGCTGAGCGACCACCATAAGGAAGCGACCCACCTTCATCTTCCTTAAGTTTTTTCCATGCTTTTGAGATAATGATCTCGTCTACATCGTCTTTAGTGCAGGGGACTTCCACCACATATTCATCGATCCCATAGGTGGCGATGGTACATTTTACAATGGCTTTTCCCATATTGTTTATAGTCTTTGTATTAATAACTGACCAGTCAGGGATTACAGTTTCATCTTTTCTTATATCCGGACAACAATGTCACGGATATTTTTGATTATGTAAAGGTAAAGAAAAAACACAACAACAGAAAGGGCCTTCTATCCTGCACAGAGTAATTGTTTATGACATCTTACCAATTACGAACTCAAAAAACAATAAGGACAAAGAACGCAAACCAGGACCGTTTAATTGCTATAATTGACCGTTCGATTTATTTTATAGATATTTTTTAAACTTAAAGTTAAATTATATATATTTTTGTATGAATTTTATGACAAAGAATATAGTTTGATAACAGGCAAATCCTAACTGCACATGAATAAGGATCATGAACAAACGAAAAAAGTATAAAAGCCCTAAAATCATCAGCCACAGACTGAATGAACCTGAGGTGCCATACACGCAGCCCCTGAGTGCCCAGGATGTTTGGAAAATGTTCCAGGATGTTGCAGATCGCTTTAAGGAAACGGATAAACAGTTTAAAGAAATCACAGAACGATTTAAAAATAACGAAAGAGAGCGTAGTATAGATGATTCAAGATGGGAAGAGTCAAAAATGCAGTTCAAGGAAACGGACAAGAAACTGAAACAGCTCAGCGAATTGTTTACTTCACAATGGGGAAAACTGATGGAATCGCTGGTGGAAGGCGACCTGATACAGTTGCTCAATGCAAGAGGTATCAAGGTACACCGGACGCAGCAACGCATTGAAAGCAAACAGCCCGGTCCGGCTTACGAGTTTGATATCCTGGCGGAGAATGGCCTAGAACTGGTATTCGTGGAAGTGAAAACCACCATGAAGACCGGGGATGTGAAACATTTCCTCCAAAAGCTGGAAAAAGTCAAAACCTGGATGCCACGGTACAAAGATATGACCGTGTATGGAGCTGTGGCCTACCTCCGGGCAGACAAGAACTGTATTCAGATGGCCGAGAACAAGGGCCTGTTTGTCATCAGGGCCACCGGGAAAAGCGCAAGCATCATCAATAGTGAGGATTTCAGGCCAAAGCCGTTTTGAATAATGAAAATAGTATATGAGGAGAGCTGGGAGCTGAGGGAAGAGAGCTGAGGGGGCTGGGTTTTGGACACTTAAGGGGATTTACTTAGGAGTGAGGAGTATGCAGTAAGCAATAAGTAAGCAGTAGGCAGTAGGCAGTAAGCAGTAGGCAGTAGGCAGTAAGTGGTAAGTAGAATAATAGTATAAGAGAATGTATGTAGTAAGAAATAAATGTTTGA
>SKTQ01000112.1 GCA_007122505.1 Bacteroidales bacterium
AAAAGTGATTTGAAATTTTGGTGAATCATTCAATAAAAAAGCCGCGAAGCACATGCTTCGCGGCTTTGTATCGTAAGAAAGATAAAAAACCCTATTTTTCTAATTCTTGAACCCTCAACCTCAATTCTTCATTTTGTTTGTTGAGCTCGATCATATAAAGAGTCAGTTCTTCAATTTTCTGAAGCAGTATAGAGGAAATTTCTCCTACATTTACTCCGTTTTCAATGACTTCTGCTTCGCTCGGCACACCAGGAAGATGCCTGTTCGCCCTTATATAGTTTTCTACTTCGTAAAGTGACTTTAACTGGTAATCGTCAGCAAATACGAAATCTGGCCAAACATCCAATTTGACTTCAATTTCAGTAGCGGTTAATTTGCCCCCCAGATAAAGCTTTCCAGTGGCTTCTTCAAGCCGCATGAGGTTTTGGTTATTTGCGTTACGGAAATCAAGAACACCGCCACTACCCAGGCCAAAGATCACATTTGATGGCAGACCTCCACCAACGTTAAGCGAACTTCTATTGATGACGATGTCATCATTGGCATCCATCTGGAACATTTCGTGCTGGGCGCCATTTTGCCTTCTGACAAATAATCTGCCTCCGGTTCCAATCAGAATGTCTCCTCCAACTTCCAGCTTTCTGGCTGGGTTTGCAACGCCAATACCCATGTTTCCATTATTCTCATTAATTCTAACTAGTCTTTGGTTTAGGTGGTTCCTGATTTCGAACCTTCTGCCTTCACCTATTGCAAAGAAGAGATGTGATGGCAAACCATCTGCCACATTAATTGAGCTTCTGTTGATGAAAACATCATTGTTTCCATCCATTGTAAATATTTCATGTTTGCTCATATCAGTCCTGAAGACGAATAATCTTCCGCCTTGTCCCAACTGAATATTGCCATTTACATGCAGTTTTTCAAGTGGATCAGAAACACCAATACCAACGTCGTCAAACGTATAGATTTTCCCTGCACCCTCAACCCACTGGGCCGAAGCAGTACTTCCAAAAAATAAAAATGCGGCAAACAGTGTTGCTGCCATAAAAAGAAATTGCTTTTTCATAATAATTGTGTTTTGTGGAGTTTTCGGCTTCTGAAACCAGAACACAGAAAACCCCGGTTAAAATTTATTTGGTTTGATAAAAAACATGTGAAATGAATGACGAAGCATTCATAATTTTAATAAAGAAAAGTTCTGTTGTTGAAGATAAATTCTCAGGAGCGCATCACCTTGATTGTCTCCGCCCTTGAACCCCATGAGTGATCGGGTGTATAGACAAACGCCGTTAAACGCCCTGCATCGGGGGAAAGAAGCGGATGCGTTTGTTGTTGGGTATGATAAATAACGAAAGTCGCTTTGACGGAATTCACCGTGCGAACAGGCACAGCATTGTACATATGATACTGACCGGCGAACCACGATTTCGGAACGGATGCATAGTCAGTATAAACCAAAACCGGCCCTTTCACATCCATATTGTATTCTTCACAAACCTTCAGCATGGATGCCATGGCAGCATCACGGCGATTCTTTTCGGCTTCCTTTGCCAGCTCTTTATAATAGGCTTTGCTGACAACGGTCACATGAAAACTTTGGTCGCCTTTGATCTGCGTTCCCGGAAGAAGCCTCACAGAATAACCTTCCTTAACAGAAATACGGCCCGACTCAATCACCACGGCATGCGGATCACTTACTTCGCCAATGACAACACCGCCATCTATGGAAGAAGCAACCTGATGACTGCCATTCAAAGCCTGCCCGTTATCTGAAAAAGCCGGGAGCACAAGGACAAACAATAAGAGAACCGGCAAGGATATTCGCCATCCCTGCCAATCTGATAATCTCTTAATAAACAGCCCGTAATAAACCATAGGCGTCCTTGTCAAAAGGAAATAATCATTTTGGTTACTCAAAAGTAATCTATTTTTTTCATTCATGCAAATGTTTAATAAAAAAACACAAAGAATTCTTAAAAAAACACAGAATAATCATCATGATATTAACGGTTATGCCTATCAATCTTGTTACCTTCCCATCTTTCGGCCCTCACACCTTTCCACCTTTCCACTTTTCGACCCTCCTAAAAATATCAACCCCTGTTAAGCACTCTTTCTCGTATTTCAATTACCTTTGGCCTTATCATGCGCAACATGTTGATCTGCATAAAAGATTCATTGAAAAATCTTGCTCACAACCTGCCTTTTGTACCATATCGTAAAAAGAGCAGGAGATACAGGTATTGGCATGCGCGCAGGGAAAAACGATTTGTAGATGCCATCCAGTCTTTTTATATGCAAAACAAAGAAGCAACGGATAACATAAAGGTATCTGCCGTAATGCCGGCCTACAACAGGGCAGACAGCATCGGGCATGCTGTTTCGTCAGTTCTCAATCAGACCCATCAGCATTGGGAATTGATTATTGTTGATGATGGAAGCACGGATGGTTTGTCGCAAGTATTGCAACCATATCTGAAAGACCGGCGAATTGCGCTTATCCGGCAGGACCACAGGGGAGTGGCTGCCGCGCGCAATACCGGATTGCAAAATACATCAGGTGATTATGTTTTTTATCTTGATACGGATAACACCTGGCGACTGGAATACCTGGGAAACATGATCACATTTATGGAAGCAGGGCACCTGGATGCCTGTTATTCGGGCGTTCATATCCTGGGTGATGACCCAGCAATTGTCAGCTACTATGGCGAAGATTTTGACTGGGAAGCGTGTTTCAATATGAATTATATTGACCTGAATGCATTTGGGCATAAAAGAAGCTTGCTGCATTCCGGGTTGCAGTTTGACGAAAAGCTCAAAAGGCTTGTTGACTGGGACTTTATACTCGCTGCCACGGCAGAACATCGTGTGGCCTATGCCCCATTTATCGGGGTGGATTATTATGATGGTCGCAGAGGTAACAGGATCACATTCACTGAATACCCGGGTGATGAATTGACAAAACACATAGAATCCATCCAGAAAAAATTTAAAGGATTGAAGGACAGTAAACAAGTTCGTAATCCCGCCATCAGGCCCCGCTGGAAACAGGTGCTGCAATCACCGGGTAAACCCTGACAAACCATTGTAAAACGAACATTGCAAACGCCATCGACATTCATACATTCTGACATTCCGGGATTTCAAACATTTCAACATGCTTACACCAAATAAACCCACTAAAATGCAAACGGTTTCAGTGATTGTCCCCAACTACAATCACGCGCTCTTTTTGCCACGGCGACTGGAAAGCATTTTGCAGCAAACAGTTGAAGTGTTTGAGATCATTATCCTTGATGATGCATCCACCGACAATAGTCGAGATGTGATCAGCAGTTTTGTAAAAAAGGATCCGCGTATCCGCACCATATTCAATAACACCAACTCCGGCAATCCTTTCCGTCAGTGGAAAAAAGGCATTGAAAATGCCCGGGGTAGCATGGTCTGGATCGCAGAGTCTGACGATGATGCATCCACAGATTTTCTGGAGAGATCACTGAAAGCACTGGAAAAAAATCCTGATGCAGGAATTGCATATTGCCAATCACACTTTATTGACAGAGAGGGAGAAATAATCGGCAACCACGCTTTAAACCTGAAACATTTGCATCCCACTCTTTGGGATAATGATTTCTGTTTGGATGGGAAAGAGCTGGTAAAGAATTATATGCCTGTGATGAATATCATACCCAACGCCAGTGCAGTGGTTTTCAAAAAAGACTTGTGCAGCCATGTTCAGTGGGAAGAGGTGTTGCGGTTCAACCTGGCCGGTGACCGGTATTTTTGGGTTAGCCTGCTAATGCATACACAATTATGTTTCCTCTCCAAATCAATGAATTACTTCAGGATGTCTGAAGATTCCGTACGCGAACATTTTAAGCATACCCGCATTTACCTTGATGAAATGATTCGGATGATGGAAATCATCAACCATTGGGCCGGCTTGCCGGGAAAGGTCAAAAAACGAGCAATAAAGCAGTGGCAAAGGCACTTACGGCAAACAATCAGGCATAAAAAGGGCGCAGGCAAGCTTATCTTCTTCATTCAATCAATTCCGCGGTTTTTCAGGTTGTTCAGGTTTTTGATCACCAGGTAAAGGGATGTTCTTTTGTGATGTGAGCTTCCATATCTTTTGAGCTGACAGAGCTGTCAGCAACTGTATAACCTGC
>SKTQ01000126.1 GCA_007122505.1 Bacteroidales bacterium
TATTTCTTTAATGAATCAAACCTGGGGCTGATCATTGCCATAGAGGGAGCGGCAACTTTGCGCGACATCGGTTTTACCGGGCCGGTTCTCATCGCATCATTTGTGTTATTGTCTGCATTCATCAACCTTTTCATGGGCAGCGCCTCAGCCAAGTGGGCAATCATCGCTCCGGTTTTTATTCCCATGCTGATGCTCCTGGATAATGCCTATCATCCGGGCATCACACAGGCTGCTTTCCGTATAGGCGACAGCCTCACAAACCTGGTAACGCCCATGATGAGCTACTTTGCCCTCATCGTTACCTTCGCACAGAAATATGATGAAAAATACGGCATCGGAACCATTATTTCCACCATGTTGCCATATACCGTAGTGCTCGCAATTGTATGGATAGCAACGCTTATGCTATGGGTGTGGCTTGGAATTCCACTGGGACCTGATGGGCCAATTTATATCAACTAATGTGAAGAAGTGATCGTTTAGTGAAGAGAAAAAACCTTTTATTGGCAATTAGTCTTGTAACGGGGGTTAGGGTTTACCTACCCCCTTTGTTTTTAACGGCTACATCCGCTCAGGCACTTTAATACCAAGCAAAGCCATGGCATTGTGAATAGCTTGTGCCGTGAGATGAGACAAACACAAGCGAAAATTGCTCACAGCCAAATCCGGCTCATTCAGCACAGAATGGTCATGATAAAACTGGTTGTAAGACCGGGCAAGCTCATAGGCGTAATTGGCAATCCTTGCAGGGCTCATTTCCCCGGCAGCCTCAAGCACTGTGGCAGGAAAATCATGAAGAATTTTTAACAATTGCTTCTCTTTTTCGCTTAAAGGTGCTCCGGCAAATCCCTGTTTTGCTGATTCAAACCTTTCCTCTCCTGCTTTACGCATCACCGAGCGGATCCGTGCGTAAGTATATTGAATAAACGGACCGGTATTGCCATTAAAGTCAATGGATTCTTCCGGGTTAAACAGCATGTTTTTTTTGGGATCAACCTTCAGAATGAAGTATTTGAGTGCTCCAAGTCCAAGGGTGTTATACAGTACAGCCTTTTCTTCATCCGGGAAATCCTGCGTTTTGCCAAGCTCCTCTGTCATTTTTCCCGCCGTTGCAAACATTTCATCCATCAAATCATCGGCATCTACAACCGTTCCTTCCCTGGATTTCATCCGGCCGGCCGGCAACTCAACCATGCCGTAACTAAGATGATGAATGGCATCAGCATATGGCTTCCCAAGTAAATCCAATACTTTTTTCAACACACTGAAATGATGATTCTGCTCGTTACCAACCACATAGATCATCTTCTCGGGCCCATAATCGTCATACCTTAATTGAGCAGTACCAATATCCTGCGTCATATATACGGAAGTCCCATCAGCACGCAATAACAATTTCGGATCAATATTATGCTCAGTTAAGTCTGCCCATACCGAACCATCCTCCTTTTGGTAAAGAAGTCCTTGCTTCAAACCTTCCTTTACAATATCTCTCCCAAGCAGATAGGTGTCGGATTCATAATATGTCTTGTCAAAGTCAATCCCTAAGCGTGCGTAGGTCTTATCAAAACCATCATACACCCAGCCATTCATTTTTTTCCATACCGAAATAACCTCATGGTCACGCTCTTCCCATTTGCGCAATAGCTCACGGGCCTGCTTCATCAAAGGAGCTTCGTTTCTGGCATCCTCATCCGACAAGCCTTTTTCATTTGCAATTGCATCGGCTTCCTCACGGAGCATTTTCTCAAAACGGACATAATAATCGCCCACCAGCTTGTCACCCTTTTTGCCGGAACTTTCTGGCGTCTCTCCCTCTCCCGTCAGCATCCAGGCGAGCATGGATTTGCAAATGTGGATACCCCGGTCATTCACCAGGTTAACCTTAAAAACCCTTTTGCCGGCGGCTTCCAGCAGTAGCGAGACAGAATATCCCAGCAGGTTGTTGCGAATATGTCCCAAATGCAAAGGTTTATTGGTATTGGGCGAAGAAAACTCAACCACCATCGGACGGTCAGTCCCCATTTTCTCTTTCTTACCCTCTTCAGGCCGGACAACCATCCCACCATGGCCCTTTTGATAGCCAAATTGCGCATCATCCAGTGATTGCAACAAAAAAACCTGCCAAAAACCCTTGGTGAGGGTGAGGTTTAAAAAGCCTTTAACCACCTGGTACTTCTCCACCAGCTCTAACTCACAAATAAGCGATTTTCCGATCGTATCAGCAGCCTGTTCGGGACTTTGGCGCAAAAACCGGGCAAATGGAAATACGACCAGTGTAAAGTCACCCTCGAATTCCTTGCGGGTTTTTTGAATAACGATGCTATCCGGATTTACTTCTTCACCGGATACCTCCCTCACAATCTTTGCCACGGCAGTGGCAATAAGTGTTTCAATATGCAACATGGTTTATAGTAATTAACGGGCAAAGTTAGTGATTTTGCCTGTAAGACCACCAGTTGATAGATCAGCTGTCAGAAAAACAACATGGTTGCCACGCCAAAATAGATAAGCAGTCCTGTAATGTCGACCATTGTGGTGATGGCGGGGCTGGCAGCCACGGCAGGGTCACCACCGAGTCTTTTTACAAGCAATGGCAGCGAAGCCCCAATCAGTGTGGAGGTGACCACCTGGAGGCTAAGCGCCAGTGAAATTCCGAAAGCCAGAAAGAATAAACTATGTTGACCCGGAGCATCCATGCCCCAGGATAAGAAAAGAACCTTTCCATAGGCAATGATTCCCAAGACAAAAGAAAGCAATATGGCTATTCGGGCTTCCTTGAACAAAATCATTAACCAGTTTTTCAAAGAAATTTGTCCCAATGCCAGGGCACGAATGACAACTGTTGCAGCCTGGGAGCCCACATTCCCGCCCGAGTCAGCAACCATGGGCATGTAAAGTGCCAAAATGATCAGCACCGACATGGCCTCTTCAAAGTGGTGTATGATCATTCCCGATATCACCCCGATGACAGCCAGTGAGGCCACCCAGGTGATCCGTTTCCGAAAATGAGAAAAAACCGTTGTTTCAGGATAGTCAAGACCTTCCTCTGCAGGAACAATACCCATGAACTTTTCCATGTCTTCGGTTTGCTCTGCCTGGATCACTTCCAAAGCTTCGTCGTGTCTGACAATCCCCGCCAGCTGACCGTATTTATTAATGACGGGAATGGCCACCAGGTCATATTTTTCAATTTTGGCAGCCACTGACTCCCGGTCTTCGTCCACTTCGGCTTTTGCGAAATCTTTGTACACAATGTCCCAAATGGAAGTGTCGGGTTCAGCCATAATCAAATCTTTCAGGGTGGTAAACCCATGCAGCTTCATGTCCCTGTCAACTACATATACATAGTAGATCATTTTCTTTGACGGGGCATCGCTGCGCACCTTTGCAATGGCCTGGGCAGCGGTCATATCACCGATAATGGTGGCAAAATCGGTACTCATGATCCCACCTGCTGTTTCAGGATCATAAGAACTCAATCGGATCACATTTTCCCTGGTTTTCTTATCCAGATAGGGCAGTAGCTTTAACTGATCCTCCCTGTCCAACTCCTGGTAGAGGTCAGCACGCAAATCCGAGGCCATCTGGATAAATATTTTAGAAAAACCCTTTGGGCCCAATTTGTCAAAAAGCTCCAACTGCAGCTCAAGGTCAAAATCCGATACGATGAAGCCTTGCTCCTCCTCGGAAAAATACCCCAATACCTCAATCAACTCGGAGTCTTTTAGCTCCCCAAGAACCTCCACGACTTCCACAACGGGCATTTTTTTCAATATGGTGACCAGGGCCTCCCACTCGCGGGCAGCAATTAGTCCATCAATGACCATGTTTCTCTGGTCGGTATCCACTGTAATCATGAATCCCTCCTTTCTGATGCCTGTGGGATTGCCTGTATGAAACCTGGTGCAGGGGAGATTTACCTACAAAAAAACCCTTCCTGAGAATCTTTGGAAGGGGGCTTTGCAACGAAAATGTGCACACCAACCCGGTGCGAACAATGTCATTCTGCCCCTTGTTGAGTTTTAGCTCTGGATGACTTATCCCATTCAGGGAAGCTACCTTAAGCAGTGCCTTAATCCGACAAAGCCTGTTCTACCCATTGGCGTCTGTAGACATTTTTGGGCAGTAGCCTGTGTTCATCCAGTAGCCTCACCTAACAGGCAACACCA
>SKTQ01000063.1 GCA_007122505.1 Bacteroidales bacterium
GAAGCATATGCACTCAACAACAAACCCTGGCCATCCTTCCTCGACGGAATAGGAAATGCCTTTGGCTACGGATGGGTTTTGCTTACCGTAGGGTTCTTCAGAGAACTCTTCGGCTCGGGGACTCTCATGGGATACCAGGTCATCCCCGGTTTCTTATATGATTTGGGATATGAAAACAACGGATTTATGATCCTCCCGCCAATGGCCCTGATCACAGTAGGTATCATTATCTGGGTACACCGGCACAGGGATCGAAGCCTGGTTGATATCAGCTAATCCATGGTAAAACCTTAAAGCGAAAAAAAAATGCAAGAGTTTGTAAACATATTTGTAAGGTCAGTCTTTATCGACAACATGGTATTTGCGTACTTCCTGGGTATGTGTTCTTACCTGGCTGTGTCACGAACCGTGAATACCAGCGTGGGCCTCGGTTTTGCCGTGGTGTTCGTACTCGGTATCACAGTGCCTGTTAACTACCTGCTGGAGAATTTCATCCTGGGAAGAGGCGCCTTGTCATGGCTCGGACCACAGTTTGCCGCTGTTGACCTGAGCTTTCTCACATTTATCATGTTTATCGCCATCATCGCAGCCATGGTGCAGCTGGTCGAAATGATCATAGAAAAGATCAGTCCCACACTGCATAACTCATTGGGAATTTTTCTGCCCCTGATTGCCGTTAACTGCGCTATCCTCGGCGGTTCACTCTTTATGCAGGAAAGAAACTTTGCCAATATCGGAGAAGCCGCTTCGTTTGGCCTGGGCAGCGGTTTCGGATTTTTCCTGGCCATCGTGGGCATTGCCGCTATCCGGGAAAAAATTCGTTATTCAGCCGTTCCTGCACCACTGCGGGGCCTCGGCATCACCTTTATCATCACCGGGCTCATGGGTATTGCATTCATGAGCTTTATGGGTATTGAATTATAAAAAGTTAGAAAAACAATTGCCATGATATTGTTAGATGTAGCAAATATTTGGATCATCACGCTCAGCGTGGTCATGTTTCTTTTTGTGATGCTCCTGCTGGTGGGAATATTGCTTTATGCAAGAGCAAAACTGGTGCCCAGTGGTCCGGTGAAAATTACCATCAACAACGAAAAAGAAATGGAAGTGAACGCCGGCGACACCCTCCTTACAACCCTTTCACGCGAATCCATTTACCTTCCCAGCGCATGTGGGGGAGGTGGCACGTGCGCCATGTGCAAATGCCAGGTATTCGACGGTGCAGGAGACATACTTCCAACCGAAGTAGGCTATTTCACCCGAAAGGAGATCCAGGATAAATGGAGACTGAGCTGCCAGATCAAAGTGAAGCAGGATATGGATATCCATGTTCCCAAGGAGATCTTTGGTATCAAAAAGTGGGAATGTGAAGTGATTTCCAACCACAACGTCGCCACCTTTATCAAGGAATTTGTGGTGAAGCTGCCCGAGGGTGAAAACCTTGACTTCCAGTCGGGAGGATATATCCAGATCGATGTGCCACCCTGTGAGGTAGAATTCAAGGATTTCGAAGTGGAGAAACAATTCCGCGACGACTGGGACAAACTAAACATGTGGGACCTGAAAATGGTCAACTCAGAACCGATTTTCAGGGCCTATTCCATGGCAAACCACCCGGCCGAAGGAAACATCATCAAGCTGAATATCCGAATCGCCACCCCTCCCTGGGATCAGAAAAAGAACAAGTTCATGAACGTGAATCCCGGGATTTGTTCCAGCTATATCTTCGCCAGGAAGCCCGGCGATAAAGTAACCATTTCCGGCCCGTACGGTGACTTCTTTATCAAAGAAACAGAGCGTGAGATGGTATATATCGGCGGAGGAGCAGGGATGGCCCCACTGCGGTCTCATATATTCCACATGTTCCATACACTGAAAACCGACAGAAAAGTTTCCTACTGGTACGGGGCCCGATCAAAAAGAGAGGTTTTTTATGAAGAAGAATTCCGGAAAATTGAAAAGGAATTTCCAAACTTCAAGTTCCATATAGCACTCTCAGAGCCTTTGCCGGAAGATAAATGGGATGGTTTTACAGGGTTTATTCACCAGGTAGTGATGGATAATTATCTGAAAGAGCACCCCGAGCCGGAAGAGGTGGAATACTACCTCTGCGGTCCACCCATCATGAATGAATCGGTGCTCAATATGCTCGATAATTTGGGAGTACCTGAAGAAAATATTGACCTTGACGATTTTGGAGGTTAACTTTGCAGCCCTGCTTTGCAGGGCTTTTTTTAACCTTTGAAAATGAAAAAAGATCGCTTTACTAAAGCCAACCGTGTTGTCTGGATAGGCTTCCTGGCCAATGCACTGCTGACCGTGTTCAAGCTGATGGCCGGGATTTTTGGCCGCAGTGCGGCAATGATTGCTGATGCCATCCATTCCATCAGCGATTTCATGACGGACCTTGTGATCGCCGGAAGCCTCAAAGTAGCGGCACGGCCACGCGATGGCAATCATAAATACGGACACGGAAAAGTGGAAACACTGGCCGCAGCATTCGTGGGGGGTGTCCTGCTGCTGGTGGGTGTTGGAATTTTATACTCAGGTATTAAAAACATCATTGGACATTTTGGTGATGATCCGCTCCACCGGCCCGGAATGATCGCGCTGTATGCCGCAGTGCTCTCCATTGCCATCAAAGAGGTTTTATTCAGATATACCATTCAAACCGGGAAAAAAGTAAACAGCACGGTGCTTGTCGCCAATGCATGGCACCACAGAAGCGATGTTTACTCATCCCTCGCTACCCTGGCAGGCATCGCAGGTGCCATTTTTCTGGGCAATCAATGGATAATACTGGACCCCATCGCCGCTATACTGGTAAGCTTCTTTATCTTTAAGGTGGCTTTTATGATCGTAAGGGAAGCCCTGCTAGAACTCATTGAAACCTCTTTGCCCTCCTCAAAGGAAAAGGAAATCATAACGATAGCCGGAAACGTGAAAGGGGTGCATAATCCCCACGATCTTAAAACCCGGAAGATTGGAAGCAATATCGCCATCGATATGCATATCCAGGTTAAGCAGCACCTCAATGTAAAAGAAGCCCATGACATTACCGTGGAACTGGAAAAATGCCTGCGCGACAAATACGGCGACGATACACATATTTCTGTGCATACTGAGCCGCTGTGATGTTTGGGGAAGAAGGGAATTGGGAGAAAAAGTAAGAAGTAAGCAGTAGAAGGGACAGGGCTTGACCTGTCCATGAAAAAATGTTGTTTTGTATGAATCTTTCAACATTTGAATGAGACCTTTTGACCTTTTGACTTTTTACACATTTTGACATTAAAAAAACACATATGAAAAAATTTGGCTTGTTCGGTCTGATTATTTTGTTGATGATTTCCTGTGCACCATTTGACAGGGGGCCGCAGCTTGTGATCATCAGGGGAGTGGTTTTTGGCACATATTATTCCGTTTCTTATTATGATGATGAAGGCGCTGTATATCAGGAAGCAATCGACAGCCTGTTCAGGAAGTTTAACCGTTCGCTTTCGTTTTATGACCCCGGGTCTTTGTTGTCGCGAATCAACCGGAATGAAGAGACCCGTGCTGATGATTTTTTTGAAGCGGTTTTTGTGCGTGCGCAGGAAATATCCGTGGAAACAGGAGGTGCTTTTGATGCCACTGTTTTTCCCCTTGTGGATGCCTGGGGGTTTGGTTTCTCTCAGAGAGCCGAGATGACCCCTGAAAAGATTGACAGCTTATTACAATTTGTGGGTTTTGAAAAAGTGTGGCTGGAAGATGGACATGTGGTCAAAGATGATGAACGCGTTCAGCTGGATTTTAACGCCATTGCAAAAGGTTATGCCGCCGACTTGGTGGGGCTTTTTCTGGAATCAAAAGGAGTATCTGCTTACCTGGTTGAAATTGGAGGTGACATGATAGCCAAAGGTGTCAAACCCGACGGCAGCAAATGGCGTATAGGGCTTGAAATACCCGCTGAAGATATGGACGCCGATCAGCAATGGGATTATTTTGTGGAGATTAAAGACGTTGGGCTGGCTACTTCGGGCGACTACCGTCGCTATTACGAAGAAGAAGGTCGCCGTTTTTCCCATACCATCGACCCTGAAACCGGATATCCGGTTGATCACCAGCTGATGAGTGCATCCGTTTTTGCCCCCGACGCCATGTCAGCCGATGCCTATGCAACTGCCTTCATGGTGATGGGCCTTGAAAAAGCTATGGATTTTGTTGAAAAGCGCAACGATCTGGAAGCATATTTCATCTTCGCCGACCCCGGGGCAGAACAACGTTTTGCCTATTATGCCAGCTCTGGACTCACATTGCTCTCCAGGGAAGATTTATAGCGCAGAAACCTATACATATGCCAACCTTAAAAAAACAGGCCTTCTGCAACCCGGGCCCTGTAACTCCTGTGTGCAATCTACTTTGATTACCCGGCTTTGTTCCAAACACAGATACAAAAAACCATGAAAAACGGAATATGGATATCTGTGACGGATGAAGTTTTCTGATGTTGAAAAAAAATTGTATATTTAAGGATAAAATATGACAGCTAATTTTTAAATCAGCGAAAAAAAATGTTCCTATGAAAAGAGCACAAAAAATTCGCCTTGGCATATTCTTAATGGTAAGCACAGGCATTCTGATCATTCTGATCGTATTCTTTGTCGCCCGTAGCATGTTTGAGACCAAAGAACAATACTTTGTGGCCTATGAGAATATATCTGTAAGCGGACTGAATATTGGAAGTCCCGTAAAATATCTGGGTATCAATGTCGGTACCATTACGAATATCCGGATTGACCCCGATGATGTACATACCATCATTATTGAGCTGGCCCTTACGGAGGGGACACCGGTAAAAGAGGATGCGGTGGCCGACATTGTGGCCATGGGAATCACGGGTTTACGTACCATCGAGATCAGGGGAGGTACACGCGAAGCGGATTTCCTGGAGCCGGGTGGCTATATCCGGGCCGGTACCTCTTTTGCGGAAGACATAACCGGTAAAGCAGAAGACATTTACTTCAAACTGGAGCAGGTGCTGAACAATCTGCAAGTGTTTACCCATCCGGATAATATGCAGGCCTTTACCCAAACGGCACAGGATATCTCCGCGTTTACCAGGCAGGCAGGTGAAACGGTAGCCTCATTGGATGGCGTTATTTCCGACAACCGCGAGGAAATCAGGCAAGTGGTGGCATCAGCGGAAAAATTTACCCGGGAACTGGACAAAACCTCTGAAGAACTTTTTTTGGCCGTTGCCCGCTTTAACCAGATCATGCAGGGCGATACCCTAACGGAAGTGCTTGGAAATTTCCGGGAACTATCGGTAACCCTCAAAGAAACCAACCTGAATGAGCTGATAGAACAATTGGCAGCCACCACCTCTGATACACAGATACTGTTGCGGCGCGTTGGTGATGATATTGACCGCGGTAGCGAAGCACTCGCCGAAAACCTGTTGCTCCTGCAGTATACACTGGAAAACATTCATGAAATATCCCGCAAGGCCAGTGCAAACCCCTCTGTTCTCATTCGGCGTCCCCGTATGGAAGATGCAGCAGATAAAATATTGCAAGACTGAAAGGGCCTACGAAATATCCCATGAAAATAAATAAAGAAAAACCGGTATTTGTCATACAAACACAATAAACACCATGATGAAAAAAACCTGCCTCAAAACATACATCCTGATTTCTTTGGCGGCCCTTTTCTCCCTGATGGGTTGCAGAAGCGGTAAACCTGTGGTGCAGCAATATTATCTGCTGGAGTTGCCACCTGTTTTGTTAACAGATTGGCCGGCTGATATTTCCGCTGTTCCTGCAATACTCCGGATCGAAAAAGTGGGTGTTTCACCGGCCTATGCAGGCCACCAAATCGCCATCCGGGAAAATACCAACCAAATCAGGTATTTTAACTTTAACACATGGGCCGTCCGGCCACAAGAGGCTTTTACTCAAATGAGCTTCGCGTTTTTTGAAAAATACGGGCTGTTCGAACATGTGAAACTCGGACGAACACACTTACCGGCTTCATATCTGCTGGAAACTGAAATACACCATCTTGAAATTGACAACATGGAAGGGCATTTCCGCGCCCGGCTGCATGTAGCATTCAGTCTGTCATATTATGAAAATGGCTATGAAATCATTTACCAACATTCGGCCGACAGGTTTCAATCATTGGAACTAAACAGCATAAACGATTTTACTGCGGCTGTCAGCGCTATGTTTTCCGAAGAATTGCAGACTTTCAGTATTGGATTTATTAACATGCTGGGTGAAAACAGATAAAATACGCGGCCAATAGATTTATCTTACCGGTAATGAGAAAAAAAACGAAAAATAGCTCCGATCGGAATATTGTTTTTGGCGATAAACAGATTGCCGTGCTGGATGGTAATGTGCTCCGTTTGGAAGGCAGTCTCACCATCAGGGAAGCCGCAAGATTTACAGGGGAGTTTTTCCGAATCTTTAAAACGTCAAAGTACAAGCATCTCAATATCGATTTGTCCAATTTGACAAACATCGACAGTGCCGGTGTTATGGCCCTGTTTTATATTCAGAAACAGTTGAAAGCAAAGAAGGTCAGGGCTGAAATCAGGGAAGCGTCAGAAACGGTTCAGGACAAAATCCGGCTTTTCTTCCCGGATGCGGAAAGTACGATCGTGGTACCACAGAAACCGGGCTGGTTTGAAAATACCGGAAACAAAGTACATCATTTTTTTAGTTCCTATGTTTTTGGCTTTATACTATTGGCTGCCAATGTATTTTATTGGGGCGTTACCGATATTTTTCGTTCCCAGACCCGCCGCAAGGGTGAAGTGGTAAACCAGGCCATCCAGATTGGCGTAAATGCGGTGATTATCATCGTATTTCTCAGTTTTGTCATCGGATATGTTATCTCCCTTCATTCAGCCAGCCAATTGAGAACATTTGGGGCAAATATTTTTGTGGTTGACCTGGTTGTTTTCTCTATCATGAGCCAAATGGGCCCCCTGATAACAGCAATTTTGGTAGCAGGCCGGAGCGGTTCGGCAATTGCCGCCGAAATTGCAACCATGAAAGTCACGGCCGAACTGGATGCACTGAAAACCATGGGATTAAACCCAAACCGTTTTGTGGTTGTACCAAAACTGTATGCCTGCATGCTGACCATGCCCTTTTTGATCGTTTTTGCCAATATAGCAGGTATTACCGGTGGTGCATTGGCTGCAAATGTATACCTTGATATAACACCCAACATTTTCATCAACAGGATGCAGGAAATTATGATGGCTAAGGACTTATGGACTGCTTTGGTCAAAAGCCAGGTGTATGCAGGTTTGATCGTGTTAACCGGAAGCTTTTACGGTTTTCGTGTGGAAAGAGGGGCTGAAGGAGTTGGTCGCATGACCACCGCCGCCGTTGTATTGGCCATTACACTGGTTGTTTTGGCCGACAGCATATTGGGTGTTATTTTTTATTAAACTCATGATGATGGAAAAAGAAAAGGTAGTTGAAGTTCGGAATCTTTTTGCAGCTTTTGATGACACAATTGTTCTTTCAGATGTTTCTTTTTCTGCATTTAAAGGTGAAGTGTGTGTTATTCTGGGAGGCAGTGGCTCCGGTAAAACCACCCTTCTGAAACATCTTCTGTCGCTCTATCCGGTAAAAAGAGGATATGTTTCGGTGCTCGGCAAAGATGTTTCTCGTCTGAGGGAAGTTGAACAGGTTGATCTGTACCTGCAAATGGGTGTTTTCTACCAAAGTGGAGCACTCATAAACTCATTGACCGTTGCTGAAAATGTCGCCCTCCCTTTGGCACAACATTCAAATCTTCCCAAATCCCTGATTGATGATATTGTCTATATGAAGTTGGGATTGGTGAATCTCTCTCATGCATTTCACCTTTACCCCTCGCAGCTAAGCGGTGGAATGCTTAAGCGTGCTGCCCTTGCCCGGGCCATTGTCATGGACCCACCTTTGCTGTTCTGCGATGAACCGGGTGCAGGATTGGACCCTGTTTCGCTGGAATCGCTTGATAACCTAATCCTTAACCTGAAAGATAAATTGGGAATGACCATTATCATGGTTACCCACGAAGTTTCCAGTATCCTGCGCGTGGCCAACCGGATCGTGTTTCTTGATAAGGGTGTAGTGGCATTCGAAGGTCCTTTGATCGACGCCCTGCACGTGGATCAGCCCGCCGTCAGGGAATTCTTCTCTGTATTGGATAACGAAAACATCCGGGAACTGATAAAAGCGCAATAGAGGAATTAAGGATAGAAGCGCTTTATATTGGATCCGGTTATGAATATGTTTACGAGTTGGCATTCATTGTAAAAAGACATCCTGCACATAATTAACCACGATTGATGGTAGAAAAAATTAAGAAATATTTGTCTGATTTAGAGGAAGAAAAAGGAATTGAAATTCTTCTTGCTTGTGAGACAGGTTCGAGAGCATGGGGCTTCCCTTCACCAGACAGTGATTTTGATGTTCGAATTATTTACAAACATGAGAAAGATTGGTATTTAGGTCTGACCGAAGAAAAAGACACAATCGAATGTTTTCTTGAAAACAATGAGATTGATATATGCGGTTGGGACTTGAGAAAAAGCCTTCGATTACTTGCAAAATCGAATCCCCCTTTGCTCGAAAGAATTCAATCACCGATAATTTATAAAGTTGATAAAGAGTTCCTGACTGGAATTAATTCAGTTGCCCAAAAGACTTATTCAAGAATTGCCACAATCCACCATTATTTGAGTATGGCAAAAAAGGCATTTGAAGAAGTCGCAAATTCAGATGAATATAAACTGAAAAAATTCTTTTATGCACTTCGTTCGTCTGTGGCTTGTTTATGGATTTTAGAAAAGGAGGAAATTCCACCAATTGAACTTGGAAAAATGTTAAATGGACTCGATTTACCTGCAATTTTAAAAACAAGGATTGGAGAACTAATTGAAATAAAGTCATCTATTAGCGAAACTTACTTATATAAAGGTGAGAATGAGTTGATTGAATTCATGAAAGCCTGTATTGAAAGAGCGGAAAACGAATCACAAAGTTTGCCAGCTTCAAAATGGAAAATGACTGATTTGAATGATTTTTTTCTCAAAACATTAGATTGATTCATGACAATTGAGGATTTACGAAACAGAGGAATGATAATACTTGAATGTATTAGTGGAAGTAAAGCATACGGATTAGATACACCGACTTCTGACACTGACATTAAAGGAGTTTTTATTCTGCCGAAAGCGGAATATTATGGATTGGACTATACTCCTCAGGTGAATAATGAAACAAACAATGTTACATTTTATGAGCTTGGAAGGTTCATGGAGTTGCTTTCGCTAAACAATCCAAACATTTTGGAATTACTCAACACACCAGAGAATGCCATAATCTATAAGCATCCCTATCTGTCTGAAATTAAACCTGAATTGATTTTATCCAAACTTTGCAGTAAAACTTTCGGAAAATTTGCATTATCACAGATTAAAAAAGCGAAAGGGCTAAAAAAGAAGATTGTAAATCCTGTTGCAAAAGAGCGGAAAAGTGTATTGGCATTTTGTTTTGTTAATTACGAACAAGGAGCGATTCCACTTGAAAAATATTTGGAAATTAAGGGCTGGAATCAAGAAAATTGCGGATTAGTGAATATCCCATACATGAAAGATGTTTACGGATTATACTATTCTGAAGGTCTTGGATTCAGTGGAATAATGAAAAGTAAAGACTCAAATGATGTTTGTTTAAGTTCAATACCAAAAGGAACTAAGCAAGAATCTCTGCTGTATTTTAATCGGGACGGCTACTCGACATATTGCAAGGAACATCGTGAATATTGGGATTGGGTTGGTAAACGAAACGATGAAAGATATGTAAACACTAAAAGTCACGGAAAGAATTATGATGCTAAAAATATGATGCATGTATTCAGACTTTTAGAAATGGCTATCGAAATCGGGAAAGAGAAAAAAGTCAATGTAAAAAGACCAAATCGGGATTTTTTATTTGAAATAAAATCAGGTAAATTCGAATACGAGGAATTGTTAAAAATGGCTGACATTAAACAGGAGGAAATGGAATTAGCATTTGAAAATTCAGAATTACCAAACGAACCTGATTTGGCAACGATAAACAATTTAACTTATAGATTGAGAGATAGATTTTATAAAGACAAAGAATAAACAACGAAATACCAACATCATGTGTAATGCATTGGAATTTAGTTGTTTGTGTGAAATATTCTGCCCCGAATCGGCTTTTGCAACGGCAGACAGACAAGAAGCCCGCATACCCCAACGTTTCATACATTTGACCGTTGGGCCCAAGCGAAAAAACGCACCCTTTCATTAGCCAAATTAACTGATTTTTTTTATTGTATGACCAAGCGAAAAACAATAATTATTAAGAAAAAGTATCAGACCTCCTGATCCTGCCACTGAATATCAATTAGCTAAAACTCTTGTGGTAAAAAAAACAGCCACAAAGCGCTGCACTGAGTTTGTCGAAGTGGCACAAAGGATACAAAAAATGCGACACCAAGAACTGCAACAGATCAGGAGTTCAGAAGTATAGAATTACACCCCTGTTTGAGAATATTCACAAAGAAGGAATTAGGCTGAAATGACAGGAACAACAAAAGATTTAATTAACTATCGAATTGAGAGGGCAAAGGAAACTCTGGAAGACGCTAAACTATTGACCGAAAAACAGCTGTGGAATTCTACCATTTACATCCCGGCAATGCCCTGTGTATTTTCCTTCAAATCCTTATTGCTTTCACAGTCTTCCGGGATACCGGAGGCACAGGAGCACGGTTTTTGCTTTCCTGAATCCGGATCGTAAGTGCTTGTACAAGACTTTGTAAAGGTTTCACCGGGCTTAATGAACATTTTAATGGCAATGCCTCCTATGGCAAGTGCCAGCAGTATAACGGCTAAAATAATGGCTTCCATAGCTTAATGTGCTTTTTCTTTGTTTTTTTGATGATGATGATTTATTGCAAAGAAATACGTCTCTGCATCTTAAAAAAAAACCAACAATCAAATACTGAATAAATAACAAACAACCGGGCTGAATGTTCAGGTTGCGGCCGTTTTGCTGCGTATGCAAGCCATCAGGATGCCTGCGGCCATGGCGGCGTTCAGCGATTCAGCCACTTCAAATTGCTGACTCTCTTTTCCGGAAGGAATCGATATTTTTTTTTGGGCCGCTTTCAATATTTTTTCTGACAATCCTTTGGACTCATTACCGATCACGATAGCCGCCGGCAAGGTAAAAGACATATTGTGGAGGCTCTCTCCACCGGTTGAAGCTGCATATACAGGAATTTGACTGCTGTTATTCTTGATAAAAGTCAGGATATCGGTGTAATACAAACGGGTTCGCAAAAATGACCCCATGCTTGCCTGGATAACCTTTGGGTTATACAAGTCGGCAGTATCGGGCGAGCAAAATATATGCCGCACACCAAACCAATCGGCGGTGCGTATGATGGTTCCCAGGTTGCCGGGATCCTGCAAATTTTCTAGAATAAGAATCAGATCATCTTTTGCAAAGGCCGCAGGTGGGGTGTGCTGAGGCTTATTAACCACTGCCAGCACCCGGTTTGGGCTTTTAAGGCTGCTGATCCGCTCAAGCTGCTTTGGACTGACCGTTACTTTGTCCACATTTTCAGGAATGTGTGCTTCCATCTCCTCTATCCAGTCAACTGTGGCGTAAACCGATACAACATCTGCAAAATCCGAAGCGATCAGCTCCTGTACGATCTTTTCTCCTTCAGCAACAAACTGATGGTGCCGGTCGCGGAACTTTTTCATTTGCAGCGACCTGATGTGCTTTAGCTGGGTTGTTGTGATCATATGTTTATTAAAGCACCGAAGTTAAGAACAATATTGGTATTGAAGTCCGTTTCATCATTTACCTGCAGGCCTGAAACAAAAAAACCTGTCATATAAGCGACAGGTTTTTTTATAGAGCCTATGAATAACTATTCACCAAAAACCTCGAATTTCAGTTCCGGGCGTACTTCCTTGTGCAAATTGATTTTTGCAGAATATATGCCCACTTCCTTGATGGCATCACCGTCGAGCATGATTTTCTTACGGTCAATTTCAAGGCCGAATTGTTCTTTAATGGCTTCCGCAATTTGCAATGCATTTACAGAACCGAAGATTTTTCCGGATGTACCCACTTTGGCGGCAATCCGAACTTCGATATCCTGCAGTTTTTCGGCCATTTTTTCCGCTTCCTTCCGGACCTTTTCTTCCTTGAACTCACGCTGCCGGATGGTTTCGGCCAGCTTCTTCTTTTCAGAAGGGATGGCAATGATGGCTAAGCCTTTTGGAATAAGATAGTTGGTGGCGTAACCGTCTTTCACGGTAACCAGATCGTCTTTGAACCCCAGGTTGGGAACGTCTTGTTTTAAAATGATTTCCATTATTGTACCTCCCTATTTTAAAAGATCCGCTACATAAGGCATAATGGCCAGATGACGAGCCCTTTTAATGGCTTTGGCCACTTTGCGCTGATACTTTACCGATGTTCCGGTGATCCTTCTGGGAAGGATCTTGCCCTGCTCGTTTACAAACTTCAGCAGGAAATTGGCATCCTTGTAGTCAATATATTTGATGCCCGCCTTCTTGAAGCGGCAGTATTTTTTCTTTTTGATATC
The DNA here is from genome assembly GCA_007122505.1 of Bacteroidales bacterium. Classification (GTDB taxonomy): domain Bacteria; phylum Bacteroidota; class Bacteroidia; order Bacteroidales; family UBA7960; genus PUPG01. The sequence continues at coordinate 12,646 of SKTQ01000063.1, forward strand.
CACAGCAATGGGTGCCAGGTATCTTATTTCTGAATTCTGTTGTACAGCCATGTTTCAATGTTTTTTAGGTACTACCTTTTAGTTTTCTTTTTCTCCTTCTGTTTCCTTAACGGCTTCCTTTTCACGCCGTTTTTTCTCGTTGTAGGCAACGGCGTGCTTGTCCAACGCTACAGTGAGAAAACGTATCACTTTCTCGTCACGCTTCATCTCCAGCTCAAGGTCTTTCACCAGCTGGGTGTCGGCTTTGAACTCTATCAGGTGATAAAAACCGGTGGATTTTTTTTGGATCGGATAGGCCATTTTGCGCAAGCCCCAATGGTCCTCATACACAATCTCTGCCCCCTTGTTTTTCAGGTAGTCCTGAAACTTACTTACCGTTTCCTTCATCTGTTCATCAGACAAAACGGGAGTCATAATGAAAACGGTTTCGTACTGTCTTACCATTTTGATTTGTTTAATGTGTTTGTAATGATTTTCAATTATCCGTTTTAACATGCATTATTCATGCTTTTAATTTAGGTCAGATGCAAGGCGTCGAAAGCCGCTGACATAGTATTCTATTTCAAGGCTTTCGCAACGAAGCAGATGGCCTGAAGTAAAAGCACTTGAAAAAAGGAAACAAATTGAGTTTTTGCAATTTTTTGATCTTATTATTCATTTATTCAGGTTAATACAACAATTTGTTTGCTTTTTGTGAATAATGCAGGCTATAAAACGAGGTGCAAAGGTAATCAAAAATTTTAAATCAAAGCACTGAAAATTGGATATTTCATCAGCATGCCGGAAGTAAAAAATATCTGAAAAAAGAAAAGCGAAAGCAGGATCATTCTTTGCCTTCAACCTTCCGGTAAGGTACAATGCGATAATAATCGGAGGGATAGATGCCCGCGGAGATAAGTATTTGTCTCAGTGTAAATTGCACATTCAATTGTTTTACCGTACCCAGACTGTCCAGGTCGAAGGTGACAAATTTTTCGCGCATGGACCGGTTTCGCCAGTGGGCACGGAAGGTGTCAAAATGCCAGTGTTCAAGGTCTGCAATCATCTCTTCATCATTCCATAGTTGCATCACCAGGTGCCCATCCTCATGGAGTCTGATTTCAGCATTGTCATAAACCTGGTGTTTATAGTTACCTGCATATGCTTCCAGCGGCAGGGAAGGTGAGGTGCCTGATTGTCTTTGATCTTCAATGGCCTGCCGACTTTCCAGGGTTTCAGTTTTCAGTGTGGTGAATTGGTCAAAATAGTATGCATGCCAGTCTTTTGCCTCCTCAGTCTCAAGAATGGCATCCAGGATGGTATAGATCACCGCTGGTCTGAAACTACAGTACAGGTTGCTGGCCACAATGATTCCCAGGTCTTTTTCGGGCATGAGTAACAAAAAAGAGGTCATGCCGTCGGTGGCTCCGCTGTGTTGCGATACCCTGTAACCCTTGTATTCCCTGAGCCCCCATCCAAGGCCGTATCCTGTCAGCGGATCACGCAGGGGGTCATCAATGGGGAATACCTGGTGGGGCTGGTGGGTTTCAAGAATATTTTCCTTGCTGATCAGTTGTTGTCCATTGTAGGTTCCCGGTTCGCCCAGATGCAAAAGCATCCAGCGGGCCATATCGGTCACCGATGCATTTACCGAAGCGGCGGGACCCACATTGTCAAAATTGCGGCGGGGTATCACCACAACCTCACCGAATATTTCCTGGTGAGGCCATGCGGCATTGTCCAGGTTATCCAGCTGATTTATGGATGTGCTTGCCGTGGTCATCTGCAGTGGCAAAAACAATCGTTCGCTCATGAAGTCATCCCAGCTCGACCCTGAAACGGCTTCAATGATCTGTCCGGCAACCATATACATGATGTTGCTGTACACATAACCTGCACGGAAGGTTTGTTCAAATGGCATATGCCTGACAAAGTCCATGATGGTTTCCGGGTCCCGGCCGGGCATAAAACGTAACCTGTTTCCTGTCAGCCGTCCAATGCCCACCCGGTGTGATAACAGATCGCGCACGGTAATATGCTCGCTAACCCAGGGATCCGATAGTGTAAACCATGGCAAATGGTCACGAACCCTGTCGTCCCAAGCCATTTTGCCTTCGTCAACCAGCATCGCTATGGCGGCGGTTGTCATGGCTTTGGTAAGGGATGCCATCCCGAAAACCGTACGTTCATCAACCGCTTCACCGGAACCCAGTTTTCGCTCGCCAAATCCTTTAGCATATACCAGTTCTCCTTCCATTACAACAGCGACAGCCATACCGGGAATACCATAATCGGCCATTCCGCGCTCCATGAAAGCAGGCAGGCCGGCAAGCTTTTGCTGTACAAATTCTTGAAGGTTTTCATGGTTCTCTCCATATGCCGCTGCCGGGGGAAATAATCCCAATAACAAAATCAGGAGAAAAAATGCGCTTGTTTTTTGCTGCATGACTTAAATATTTTGACATTGTAAAAGTAATGCCGGTTATCCATAATTGCAAAACCATGCAGGTTAAACTGCATCAAATAATATTAGATTAAATCAATGCGGCAGCATATTGAAATGTGGCCGGAAGTCCGCCGGTATGCCAAAAAAGGATATTGGTATCCGGATGTATCAGTTGGTTTTGGGTCTGGTGCATCAATGCGTAAAATGCACGCCCGGTATATACAGGATCAAGCAATATTCCTTCCGAGCCGGCCAGTGCAAGTATGGCTTTTTTTTCATGGTCGGTGAGTACTCCATAGCCCGGTTTTTCATAACCCTCCAGCAGCTTCAAATCGTTCTCGTCCACCTCGGTATGCAAACCGAAACGTTCCCGGGCTTCATAGATAATACTGCTGACCATTTCTCCCGGGCTTTTACCCCCGGTTGGTTCTTTGTCGATGCGCACCGGCATAAGCCCGGACGGCAAGCCATACATCGCTTTCCCCATGGCAATTCCGGCCTGCATACCCCCTGAGCTCGACGCAAAGAAAATATAATCAATCTTCAGGTTGAGTGTTTTCAATTGCTGCTGTAGCTCCTGGGTTGCTTCCACGTAGCCCAGCGCCCCTGTGGCATTGGAGCCCCCATAGGGGATAAGATAAGGGCGTTTTCCGGTTGATCGCAACTTTTCAACCAGCAATTCCGCATCCTCTCCCTTACGCTTTTCACCGGTATAGTGAATATGGGCACCAAATAAGCTGGAAAGCAACAAATTCCCGCTTTTTACCTTTGGCTCTGTCCCTCCGAGCATCAGGTGGCACTCCAGCCCTGCCATGGCGCAGGCCGCGGCAGTTTGCCGGCAATGATTGGATTGTTGCGCCCCGGATGCGACTACCGTATCAGCACCCTGCTGAAAAGCCTCTCCAACAAGATATTCAAGCTTTCGGGTCTTGTTTCCCCCGGAAGCCAGCCCCGTATGATCGTCTCTTTTGATAAACACCCGGTAGCCGGATGTATATTTTCTGGAAAAATGCCTGAGTTCATGGAGCGGGGTCGGCAGGAATCCCAGGGGATATTTTTTTATTTTCATTTTGATTTGATGATTGAGTTGCTTGTCAGCCATTTTTTTGATTAGGGATTCATGCAGGCATATTGGCAAACAGATCATCCCGTATATGGCAACTGTCTGATTTTACAATGGCCAGAATATAGGTAGCAGGATCATTACCACCACCATTACCACCAGGGTGAGTGGCACACCTACTTTGATGTAGTGACTAAACTTATAGCCACCCGGTCCCATTACCAGGAGGTTTGCGGGGTGCGACAGCGGGCTCATGAAGCAGGCGGCGGCGGCCATGGCAATGGCCATCATCATGGCCTGGGGTGATATTCCATAGTTGCCGGCAGCTTCAAGGGCAATGGGTGCCATGATCACCACCAGTGCGGGTGGTGGTATGGCGAGGGTCGCCAAAGCCGTGAACAAGTAAAGTCCTGCGATAACGCCCCATGGTCCAATGGTGCCAAAAACGCCAACAACCCAGCCCGCCACCAGGCTTGCAGCTCCGGTTTCCTGCATGGCCGTTCCCAGGGGCAACATCCCGGCAATCAGGAATACCGCCCGCCACTCAATGGCACGGTAGGCTTCTTCCATCTTTAAGCAGCCGGTAAGTACCATCAGTGCAATGCCGATCACTGCTGCGATGGCAAGAGGAACAAATCCCAGCAGAACAGGTGTCAGGATGCCCGCCATCACCAGCACCGAGGTGAGTGCTTTGTTGGTTCGCATTGGCTGTCCAACCATTTGTGTCAGCATGATGAAGTCCGGTTCACTGCCAATCAATTCCAGCTTTTCCCTGCGGCCATATAACAGGAGGGCTTCACCAAAGCGCAAAGGCAGGTCATGCAGGTTTGTCCGGTAGGCCCTGCCTTCTCTCCATATGGCCAAAACGGTTAAACCGTATTTTTTTCTGAAATTGATCTCCCTGAGTGTTTTCCCTGCCAGGAGTGATCGTGGTGCCAGCACGACCTCTGCCATCTGGATGTCTTCCGACTCCAGGCTTTGTACCCCGGGAGGTGTCTCTTCCAGTATTTGAAGGTCCTTCAGTCCGCGTAAAAGGGGCAGGTCTCTTACATCTCCCTTTACAACCAGATGTTCTTCATGCTCAAATGACTGACCAGGTGCATAAGCATTTAAAGTTCCGTCTTCCGAAAGGCTGCCCAGCACGGTTAATCCAAAGGCACTGCCAATCTGGCTTTCAGCAATGGCTCGTTCAAACAGGTCGGTGTCTTCGGTTACTTCCATCAAAAACAAGACTTCATGTAACCTGTATTCCTCAATAAGCGCATCCGAAGACACCTTAACCGGTGGGGATATCTTTTCTTCCTTTTCGAGAATTGCAATCCGCTCTTGTGGGCCCTGGATCAGCAAGGTGTCGCCTGCCTGTAACACCATGTCGTGAAGCATGGAGCGTTGCGTCCGGTCTTCTTTTTTAAGCGCCAGAACGTTTATTCCAAGCCTTTTGCGGAAATCGGTGTCGCGCAGGCGTTTGCCGGCAAACTCCGATTGCTCCGGGATTTGGGCTTCAAAGATCTGCAGTTCATATTGCAGCAGGTTCTCCATGTTTACACCGGATTCATCGGGTAGCAGAACCTTCCATTGTTTCATGGCCGTCAGGGTGTCCAGGCGACCCTGAACGTGTAGTTTGTCGTTGGCTTCAATGGTTGTTTGCGGGCCTGGGTCGAGAATGTTGATATTGCTGCGGATAATGGACAATACATTAAGTCCCAGACCTGCCCGAAGCCTGCTGTCCTCAAGCGTTTTGCCAACCAGCTGGGATGTTGGCCGCACATGAACCATGAAGGTCCTTTCCTGGAGAGCATAAGCGGCCTGTAATGTTTTTCCAGCCTGCCTGCTGGTTTCTCCGATCACGTCCTTCTTTGGCAGCAACAATCTGCCGAAGAAAGCCACAAAAATTACACCTCCCAGCAAAGCACCCAGTCCTACCGGGGTATAGTCGAACAAGCGGAAAGGCGTTTCGCCTGCATCCTCCAATGCATAACTGATCAAAAGATTGGGTGGTGTGCCAATGAGTGTGGTAAGACCACCCAACAGGCAGCCATAGGCAAGGGGCATCAGCAGCCGGGAAGGTGGTGTATTGGTCGACCGGGCCAAATCCATCACCACCGGCAGCATCAGGGCAGCAACACCGATGTTGTTCATGAATGCCGACATGAATCCTGATGACAGCATGATCATGATGATGAGCCTGATCTCACTATGTCCTGCAAGATATATCAGTTGCCGTCCTATGATCCTCGCTACACCCGTCTGATAGAGTGCCGCACTCAGAATAAACATGGCCCATACGGTGATGACGGCAGGATTGCTGAAGCCGGCCAGGGCCTGGTGTGGAGTGAGCAAGCCGGTAAAGGCCAGCGTCCCAATAACCAGCAGCGCGACAATATCCATACGTATCCACCCGGTGAAAAAAAACACCAACGCCACCCCCAGTATGGAAAAAACAATAAGTATTTCTACAGTCATTGGCAGGTCATTAAGCTTGGTTATGGTGTATCAGGTTTGGAAAATCTCTCTTGAGCCTCGCGGAATATTTCCAGGTCTTTTTCTGCAAAGAGCACCAACCTGATGAGCCGAACATTTTTTAACTCAGGAATGGTGTTCATGATGGTTTCAATGGCAATGCCTGCAGCCTCTTTTATGGGGAATCCGAAGATCCCGGTGGAAATTGCAGGGAAAGCAATGGATTGAAGTCCGTGTTTATCAGCCAGCCGGATTGCATTCCGGTAGCAGTCGGCCAGCAGTTGGTCTTCGGGTTTGTCGCGTCCGTAAACAGGCCCAAGGCAATGGATCACATGTTTGTTTGGAAGCTTGTGTGCACCGGTAATTACAGCCTGCCCCGGTTTTATCGGGGCCAATGGCCGGCATTCTTTTTCCAGGCCCGGACCGGCAGCCCGGTGTATGGCTCCGGCAACTCCGCCACCTGTTCGGAGCTGCGCATTGGCTGCGTTAACCACTGCATCTGTATCGGGCTGATGGGCAATATCACCACGGATCAGCTCCAGTCTTGTATTTCCTGTTGTTTTGTTTTCCATAAAGACATGCTGTTTTCCATATCAAGCATGACATTGTTTCATGCTTTTAACCTGTTTTTCAAAAATAAACAAAAAAAATGATCATTTTGGATATCTTTGCCCACTTCTTATTTCTCAAAAAAATAAGAAAATCAGCAAAACCGAACATTTATGATGATCAAAAAGGACAACCGACCCCGGGGCATTCACTGGCTGGCGCTGGCAGCTTTGGTACTGGTATGGGGCAGTTCCTTTATATTGATCAAGAGAGGTCTGGTGGCCTTTAGCAGTGCAGATGTCGGTGCCCTTCGCATTGCCATTTCCTTTGTGGTTCTTTCACCTCTGCTGGTTACCCATCTGAGAAAGGTGCCCCGGCGCAAACTTATCTATTTTGTGCTTGCCGGTATTATCGGTAACGGGTTGCCTCCTTTCCTTTTCGCTATTGCGCAAACAGTGATCGACAGCTATATGGCCGGTGTGTTGAATTCGCTCACTCCTTTGTTTACGCTTCTGATCGGTGTGATGTTTTTTGGTATCCGGACCCGGTGGATTAATGCATTGGGTGTTGCTATCGGACTTGCGGGAGCGGTGGGTTTAATGTATGCTGCCAATGGAAGTGAGATCAACAATGTGTGGTATGGTCTGTTTGCCGTTGCCGCGGCAGTTTGTTATGCCATAAATATGAACCTTATCAAACGTTATCTTTCGGAATTCAGTGCGCTTACCATCACTTCCGTAGTGTTTATGTTTATCGGCATACCCGCTTTGGTGTATCTGTTCACCTGGAGCGAGATGATCCCTGTTCTGGAAAGCCATCCCCGTGGCTGGGAAAGCCTGGGCTACATCACTATCCTTGCGGTGGTCGGCACAGCTGTAGCAATGATTATCCACAACTGGCTCATAAAGCAAACCTCACCATTATTTACATCAACGGTCACTTATTTGATGCCGGTGGTTTCCATTGCTTGGGGTGTTGCCGACGGCGAGGCCTTTTTCTTATTGTATATGCTTTGGATCGCCATAATCCTTGCAGGAGTTTATTTGACGAGTAAGGGGTATAATCGGAAAAAAATCAGTAACCTGACTCATAATAAAGCCTGATGACTATCGGATCTCTTATGCACCTGAAGATATATGTATTGGTGATCCTTGAACCATCTCACCCAATCACCCAAAAAAAGTTTATACCACATGTTGTATCATCATAAAAAATGTTTATCTTTGCACCCCAATATTCAGAGTGAATCATTTAACGCATAATTAGAAATGTACGCAATTGTTGAAATAGGCGGACAGCAGTTCAGGATCGAAAAAGATCAGAAGCTGTTTGTAAATCTGCTGGACAGTGAAGCGGGCAGCGATCTTGAAATCGACAAGGTGATGCTGCTGGCCGACGGAGATGATATCAAGGTGGGTACCCCACTGGTGGATGGTGTAAAGGTGAAAGCGAAAATACTTGATCATGTGAAAGCAGACAAGATATTGGTTTTCAAGAAGAAAAGGAGGAAGGGCTATCAGAAGATGAATGGTCATCGCCAGCCTATGACCCAGATACAGATCGAAGAGATCACCGCCTAAAACATTAGCAATCGAAAAAGTAAACAACTATGGCACACAAGAAAGGAGTTGGTAGCTCACGTAACGGTCGCGAATCCCACAGCAAGAGGCTTGGTGTAAAAATATTCGGCGGCTCTTTCGCCACAGCAGGTAACATTATTGTCCGGCAGCGTGGTACGCAACACTATCCCGGGCTCAATGTAGGCATGGGGAAAGACCATACTTTGTATGCGCTCGTGGACGGAACGGTTGAATTCAAAAGAAAAACGGGAAACAAATCCTTCGTTTACGTAAATCCGCTTGAGGATGTAGTTGTGGAGGAAAAGGTTGAAAAACAACCGGTCGCGGTGAAACCCGAAAAATCTGTTCCCGAAACAGTCGTCGCAGAAGCCTCATCCGAAGAAGCTGAAACAGAAGAAAAGGCAGAGACCAAAGAGGAAAAAGAATAAAAAAAACCTCATATCAGGGTTTTGACAAACAGTCGAACCCACAATACAGAATCCTGCCACGGCAGGATTTTTTTTATGATGCAATTTCTTAGTAAATTTGGCACCACCGTAAAGATAAAAAGCAGCAAATTAAAACTGTACAAGTCTTAGATGCCATGCATGCCGGCCGGCTTCGTTTTCCGAAAAATCAAAACGAAAACAACAAGCATCCATCATGCAAAAAATAAAAGAATAAAAAACTTTGTTAAACGATGAATTGATCATCTCATGATAGATATACAATTGATCAGGGATAACAGTGCGGAAGTGATCCGCCGTTATGAAGTGAGGAACTTTGATGCCACCGCACCGGTCAACAGGATCAAAGAACTGGATGCCACCAGGCGTCAAACCCAGAAACAGCTTGATGATACGCTCGCTGAAAGCAATGCCCTTGCGCGTGACATCGGGCAGCTGTTTAAATCAGGCCGCGGAAATGAGGCGGCCGCACTGAAGGAAAAGTCCCTGTTGTTAAAGCAGCGGGCAAAAGACCTGCAGGAGCAGCTGGATATTGCGGCCAATGAGCTGTCTGAAGTTATGACGAGCCTGCCCATGCTGCCACACCATTCTGTGCCTGCCGGTAAAACAGAAACAGATAACGAGGTCATTCACCAGGAAGGAGAATTGCCCGAACTCTTTAAAGATGCCGTTCCCCACTGGGAGCTGGCCGGAAAATACGACATTATCGATTTTGAGGGAGGCACAAAAGTAACCGGATCCGGTTTCCCCATATACAAGGGAAAGGGTGCCCGATTGCAGCGTGCCCTTATTTCTTTTTTTCTTGATGAAGCCGTTAAAGCAGGGTATACAGAATACCAGCCGCCACTCCTCGTAAACGCCGAATCTGCCTTTGGCACAGGACAGCTCCCCGATAAGGACGGACAGATGTATCATGTACCATCCGACAACCTTTACCTCATTCCAACCTCTGAGGTGCCGGTTACAAATATTTTCAGGGATATGATCCTTAACGAAAATGAATTGCCCGTGAAATGTACCGCTTATTCAGTGTGTTTCCGCAGAGAAGCAGGCTCTTACGGTAAGGATGTCAGGGGGCTCAACAGGCTTCATCAGTTTGATAAAGTGGAGATTGTGCAGGTGACCCACCCCGAAAAAAGTTACCAGGCACTGGATGAAATGGTGAGTTATGTAACCACATTGTTGCAAAAACTGGAGCTTCCATTTCGGGTCGCCAGGCTTTGCGGTGGTGACCTTGGCTTTGCTGCCGCACTGACCTACGACATGGAAGTGTATTCAGCAGCCCAGGAACGATGGCTGGAAGTAAGCTCCATCTCCAACTTTGAAACCTACCAGGCCCAAAGGATGAAATTGCGCTTTCGTTCGCAGGAGGGAAAAAACCTGCTGGCACACACCCTTAACGGCAGCGCCCTGGCATTGCCGCGCATCATGGCGGCCCTGCTGGAAAACAACCAGTCGGAAGAAGGAATTCATATTCCAAAAGCACTTCAGGCATATACCGGCTTTGCACGGATCAGTTAACCGGATCAGCAATCATTGGCATTGTTTCCGGTTAAAACAAATACGTGTGCTTTCACGTTCCATTTACGGTACCATTTAAGCATGTTTTTTCATCATAGAATATTTGCAGTTATGCCAAAATATATTTTATCACGGGTTCTTTTTGCATCATTGTTCCTGGTGTTCACTGCCGGCATTGCCGTTTCGCAGGATTCCACCAATGAGCGACTTGCGGCGCAATTCCTGCGTGATGGCCAATACGAGGAAGCACGTGCCCTGTATGAGGATCTTTTTGCAGAAAGTCCCACATACATGATTTACAACAACTACCTTGAAAGCCTTTTTGCACTGGAAGAGTTCAGGCAGGCCGAAAGGGTTGTCAATGCACAGATTGAAAACCACCCGGCTGATTTCCGTTACCGTGTTGACCTGGCCTGGGTGCACGAACGGTCCGGTAATGCCCGCAGGGCTCAAAGGCAAAAGGACGATCTGATCAGTGAGCTCTCTGCCAACGCTGATGATGTGATCGGCCTGGCTATGGCTTTTGAGACCCGTGGCTTTATGGACAGAGCCCTCGAAACGTATTTACGTGGCAGACGATTGCTCGGAGATTCCCATCCGTTGCACCTGCGCATCGCCGGTGTACATGAAAAAATGGGCAATTTCAGCGCCATGATGGAAGAATATATTGATTACCTGGATGCGTATCATAATGAGATGGACCGTGTTCGGGGGATACTTCAGGATGCCATCGTAAACGACCCCGGCTTTGAGCGAAACGACGCCCTGAGGAGGGTTTTGCTGGCCAGAACACAAAGGCATCCCGACAATGTAATGTATTCTGAAATGCTCTTGTGGCTCTCCATACAACAACAGGACTTTCGCATGGCATTTATGCAGGCCCGCGCACTTGACCGCCGGCTTCAGCAAGAAGGAAAGCCGGTCCTGGAAGTGGCGAATCTCAGTGCCAGCAACAAAAATTACCGGATTGCAGCAGATGCCTATCAGTACCTGCTAAACATGGGCCCGGACAGCCAATTTTACCTGGAAGCACTCGTGGGTTATCTCAATGTGCGCTTTTTGTCGGTGGTCAATGAATACGAATACGATATTGCCGATTTGCTCGATATCCGTGAAGAATATGAAAACGCCATCGAGAGTCTTGGTATCAACTCACGAACCGTGCAAATCGTTCGCAATTTGGCCAACCTCAAAGCTTTTTACCTGAATGATACAGATGGAGCCATCCAATTGCTTGAGACCACGCTTGATCTTCCCAATGTTTCAAACCGTGTAAAAGGAGAATGCCGCATTGAACTGGCAGATATCTTGCTGCTCACAGGTGAAGTGTGGGATGCCACTTTGCTGTATTCCCAGGTAGACCGCATGTTCAGGGATGATCCGCTCGCCCATGAGGCAAAATACAAAAACGCCAGGCTTACTTACTTTATCGGGGAGTTCGACTGGGCTAAGGCGCAGCTGGATGTGCTCAAGGGAGGCACCCACAGGCTCATTGCCAATGATGCCATGAGGCTGTCACTCAGAATTCAGGACAACCTGGGTATCAATGGAGACCCTGTCCCACTGAAAATGTTTGCAAGAGCCGAACAGCACATCTTTATGAACAATTTTGACAAAGCCTTGATGGTGTTAGACTCCATACACAACCGCTTCCCCATGCATCAGATCAATGATGACCTCATATTCGCCCGGTCAGAAATCAAACGGCACCGGGGCGACTATGCGGCTGCCGATAGTTTGCTGGCCGTTATCGTTGCCGACTTTCCTACTGGACTTCTTGCAGACGAAGCATTGTTTCAGAGGGCGCAACTGTATGAACATTATTTCAAACAACCGGACAAGGCCATGGCCCTCTATCAGCAACTGATGATCGACTTCCCGGGCAGCCTGCATACCATTACTGCCCGAAACCGTTTCAGGATGCTGCGCGGTGATATCGTGAACTGAAAACCCCAAAAGCGTGCACGCACATCAGGTCACACCAAAAAAGCACATGGGCCAGCACTTTCTGGCTGATCCGAATATAGCCCGGAAAATTGCAGAAAGCCTGACAAGAAACCAACAGTACACCATTGTGCTGGAAGTTGGACCCGGAACAGGCATGCTCTCCCAATTCCTGATGGGAAAGCCCGGCCTGCAATGGATAGGTGTTGAACTTGATTCTGAATCCGTAAACTTTTTAACAACGAATTATCCGGATTACGCGGCCTCAGTAATTGAAGCAGATTTTTTGCATGTTGACCCGGAAAAAATACTTGCAGGCCAGCACTTTGCACTGATTGGAAACTTCCCATACCACATCTCAAGCCAGATTATATTTAAGGTATTGAAACACCGCCGGCAAATACCCGAAGTGGTCGGTATGCTGCAAAAAGAAGTTGCAGAGAGAATTGCAGCCAAACCGGGAAGCAAAACCTATGGTATCCTGAGCGTGTTAACTCAGGCTTTCTATCATGTGAAACTTTTGTTCACCGTACCGCCACATGTCTTCATCCCGCCACCGAAAGTCCGGTCAGCCGTGCTCCGTTTTGAAAGAAAGGAAAATATCGTTCTTGATTGTGATGAAATACTGTTTTTTAAGGTGGTGAAAACAGCCTTCAATCAACGAAGAAAAACCCTGAGAAATAGCTTAAAGACTATGTCGGTAGCATGGGATAAACTGCCTGTTGATTTTCCGCAAAAACGGCCGGAACAATTGTCAGTCAGCGACTTTGTTGAGATTACCCGGAATGTGACCGTTTAAAGTAATACGGCTTTTGCCTGTTATGGTTTTTTTCCGGCACTTGCTTCCAGTTCGTTCGAAAAAGGTTAATTTTGTTGCAATGCAGAACAAGTCCCATCATCATGGCTACAAAAAAGCTGAGTAAATTTGAGTATGCGGGTGAAGAAGTTCCGGGCAGTGCCGGTTTTAAAGGCTTGCACCGGCAAGCTGCTTTTGAAACCCCCGCCGGTTATGCCTTTGTGGTTGTATCATCTGCCGTTGAAGAAAAAAGCCAGGCAGACTTGACCGCCCTGGTAATCGATCGCATTCGCTATTACATGAACACGGAAACAGAAGACAGTATTTCTTCCCTGCCCGGAAATGCTCTCGTTTATACAAGCGGATACCTCAAGCAGCAGAGTGAAAAAGACCCGGCAAAAGAAGCTAAAAAAATCAGCTGTTTGTGTGTGTTGTTGCATGAAGAAACCATCCATTATGCAGCCGCTGGGGATGTTTGCTTGTGGTTATTTACCGACCGGAAATTGATCCCTGTTTATCAGCCACCCTCACAAGCAGCCATCGATGCCGGTGCTGACCGGAACTATATGGGTAACCAAAGCCTTATCAAGCCGGTAACCGGAACCCCGGAGGGAGTAGCTCCCCTGGATCATGATAAACTTTTGATAGGTTCCGCATCGCTTTGCAAATGCCTAACCGAAAAACAAGCAAGGAAGATTCTGCAGGACTCCATGCCGCTTAAATCCAAAACCTTGAGGTTGCTGCAACATGCATGTCAGGAGACACCTCCCGAAGCCGCCGCCCTGATGATCCTGTCATTTTATGAACTGCAGAACCAGGAGAGGATCGTTGTACCCCTTGAGCAGCCGGAAGTTCATAAACAGGGAATCAGCAAAGACAAGCCAAAAACCAATACCGCAAAAAAAACAGCTGTAAAAAAACCTGTTGTATCTGCCGGTTTATATTATTGGTTAAAGCTTGGTTTGCGCATTCTTGCCCTGTTATTTGTCGGCTACATGATTTATGATCTTTTCATTTTTGATCCTCACCCTCCCATACAAATTCCTGCTGCAATCACTGTTGTGGAAGAGGATGTAGCGGTCGATCTGCCGGAGGATACCCTGTCATTTCCTGAACAGGAGCCACCTGCAATGCCGGATGACCTGACTTATACGGTTCGCGCCGGTGACACCTGGTCCAGCATTTATCGCCGGTACAGGGTTTGCTCATGGTTTATCATCAACCACCCCCCAAACCGGGGCAGGCTGGGCAGAGAAGGCAGTTTGATTGCCGGCCAAAGCCTCCGGATACCCGTAAAATACTCAGGAAGTCCCGATCTGAATCCGCATTATTACCATGAGTTCACCCTTGATAAGGTTGGCAGCAACTGTCAGAATGCCAACAGGGCGTTTATTGAATCTTTTGAGGCAACCTATCAAAACCGCTGATCCGGCCTATGTTAGCAAAGAGAATTGTGCTTATCGCAGATCCTGTTCATCCATTGCTGATGGATGAGCTTAATGATTTTGGTTTTGAATGTGTTTATGAACCGGAAATATCCTTTGATGCTTTTTTGGAACATCTGCCACATCTTACCGGTATCATTATACGAAGTCGCTGGAAGTTAGATCAAAAGGTGTTGCAAAATGCAAAAAATCTACGCTTTGTGGGCCGGATTGGCAGTGGCCTGGAAAATATTGACGTGGACTATGCCCGGCAACATAACATTGTGTGCTTGAATGCACCTGAGGGTAACAGGCAGTCAGTTGGTGAACATGCTGCAGGGATGCTGCTGACATTGGTAAACAAAATCTGTTCGGCCGACAAGGAAGTGCGGCAGGGGATATGGCAACGTGAAAAAAACTGGGGGACAGAAATCCATGGCAAAACCCTGGGAATAATTGGATTTGGAAATACCGGAAGTGCCTTTGCCGAATGCATGAAAGGTTTTGGTATGGAAATTCTCGCATATGATAAGTATAAATCCGGTTTTGGTGCAGATCATGTCAGGGAAGCTACACAGCATGATATTTTTGATCGTGCAGATGTATTGAGCTTGCATGTTCCGCTTACTCCCGAGACGCACCATTTGGTAAATAGCCGTTATCTGGCGGAGTTTAAAAAACCGGTGTACATTATAAACACATCCAGGGGTGCCGTAGTCTCCACTGATGACCTGCTGGAAGCCATTGATGCCGGTAAAGTACTGGGAGCAGCACTTGATGTTCTTGAATATGAGCTTTTTTCTTTTGAGAAATTAGACTTTGAACAACTGCCCGGGTCATTCAGGCGACTGTCGAAATTGCCTGAGGTGGTCCTTACTCCGCACGTGGCAGGCTGGACCAATGAGTCCTATATGAAACTGTCGAAGGTTATGGCTGAAAAAATCAAATTGTTATTTACAGGGGCCTGAAGTTTCATTTTTTACCACCAACTGTAACGTGGTCCTGCTTTTTTGTTCCATCAACACTTCGCGCCCCTTTACCAGCTCATCAATGTTTACCTTTCCGTAGTGCCTTACTGTGATCAGCTCCAGATTGCTGTTGTGTTTCACATGAAAGTTTTTCTTCAAATCCTTAAGCAATGCTGGTGTTTTGATCTTGTCGCGGTCAAAGCAGACAGAAAAACTGATGGCGGAATTTTGCATCAGGTTCATGCGAACGCCGTGCCGGGCAAAATCGGCAAAAATCCGCGACAGGTTTTCTTCAGCAATGAAGCTGAAATCCATGGGGAAAATAGAAACAAGCACCTGGTTATACTTAAAGATAAAGGAAGGAACCAGATGGTCTTTTGTTTCGTTTTGATTGATGAGGGAACCTTCTTTGTTTGGCTGTTCAAAGGATTTGACCCTGAGAGGGATGTTTTTGCTAAGCAGCGGTTTCAGTGTTTTGGGATGAATTACGGTGGCACCGTAATAGGCCAGCTCTATGGCTTCCTGGTAACTGATGTTGTTTAATAGTACGGTGTTTGGCAGAATTTTGGGATCGGCGTTGAGCAAGCCGGGAACATCTTTCCATATTACAACTTCTGAAGCATCGAGGGCATAGGCGATAATGGCAGCCGTAAAATCAGATCCTTCCCTGCCAAGGGTTGTGGTAAACCCCTGTGTGGTTCCACCGATGAATCCTTGTGTGATGACCAGTGGCGGCAAATCTTCTTTTGTGAGAAAGGGTAACAGTTTTTCCCGAATGTTGCGGGTGCTCATGATCCAGTCAACACGGGCGTCCCGGAAGTTGGCATCTGTGATCACCAGTTTTGGGGCGTTGAACAGATAATTGTGCAAGCCTATCTCTTTCAGATAGGCACTGAGGATTTGTGTTGAAACCATTTCACCGGTTGAAACAATACGGTCGTATTCATAATTATAGTTGTTGCCCGGTTCTTCGGTAATGTAATAGTACAGTTTGTAAAATGACTGTTCCAAAACACTGAATACAGGGTGACCCGGATCGGTGAAAAGCCCTTGTGCAACCTGCAGGTGTGAAGCCTTAAGCTGATCAAAGATCTCCATCATAGCCGGCTTATTCCTGTCCATGAACATGGCACACAGCAATTCCAGCGCATTGGTCGTTTTTCCCATGGCCGACAGTACCACCACCAGCGGCCCGGTGCCATGCTGGTGCTTGATGATCTCTGCCACATTTCGCACCGACTGCGGGTCTTTTACCGAAGCCCCTCCAAACTTGAATATGCGCATGCTTGTTTCGTATTGTACCGGTATGTACGGTTGTTCTGCAAATATATAAAAAACCCCGGCGGTTACCGGGGTTTTTCAAAATGAAAGGGATAATATATATTTGGAAGAATGTTACAACATCATGCTGATTTCAGTGCTTCCATAAGCTTTTTACGGGTAAAGAAAATCCGGCTTTTAACTGTTCCGATAGATAGATTCAGCTTTTCGGCAATTTCCTTGTATTTATAACCGTTGTTGTACATCTCAAATGGCAGGCGCTGCTCTTCGCTGATGCTTTCAACCACCTTGGTAATCTCTTTGAGTGAATAGTCAGAGTCGGGAAGGCCAATGCTGCTTTCCTGCGAGAGATTGAGGTAGTACAGATCATCTGTTTTGTCCAGGATGGTGTTATTTCTCACATTTTGCCTGTAATTGTTGATGAAGGTGTTTTTCATGATGGTGAAAGTCCAAGCCTTTAAATTGGTGTTTTCTGTGAACTTATCACGGTTGGTAATCGCTTTCAGAAAAGTTTCCTGAACCAGGTCCTGGGCATCCTCATAGTTGGATGTTAAGGTGTAGGCAAAATATTTCAGGTTCTTCTGGAGTCCCAGTAATTTGTAGTTAAATTCAAGTGCTGTCATGACGGTTGTGGTTTTAGTTGTTCAAATGTTGTATTACAAAATTAAACAAAAAAATTTATCGCACAAACGTTTTAAAACTTTTTAACAAAACATGTTGAGTAAATATAGCGTTTGGTGTGCACAAAAAATCTGTTTGGCAGACAAAAATAAGCAATACAATGCGTATTTAAAAGGGTTTCATGTTTAATTTATGTTAAAGATTGTGCGGTTTATTGCAGCGAGAGTATGATAACAAAGGGTTAAAATCTTTGCAGCTTGGTTCTTTCGGCCATTGAAAATAAAGCTTGAAAAGAGGTGGTTGTGTTTAACGTCCTGCCTCAACAGATTATATGAAATATTTTTATCGAAACAGGAAAACACAATAATCAGGTCATGGATATGAATAAATGACTTGTTGAACCATGTGGCTCAATCTTGCATTATGCAATTACGAAATTTGCTCAGGAGAAATGTTTTTAGAGGGCTTTCAGTTTTTCTTTGAATTCTTCCACATCTTTTACAGGAACTACATTTGCAGGCAAATTGATCCCTTTCTGGAATATCTGGTATCCGGTAACGAATATTTTTTGGTGGCTAAAGTTTTCGGAAAGCTTTTGCAAATAATCCGGAATCTCTTTGGCATTCATGGCAGCCACAAAATAGGTAAAAAGATAATCGGCTTTTCGAATTTTCAATACCTCCAATACATCATCAAAAGGTACCGACTGACCGAGATATATCACCTTGAAACCATTCTTTTTAAGAATGAAACTGTAAAACAGCAAGCCTAGCTCATGTAATTCGTTTTCAGGCAGAAACAGCAGAAAGGTTTTTGCATCCTGTGCCGTGGGCTTTGCCTGTCCGTCGATGGCAATGATGATTTTCTGGCGTACCAGGTTGGTGATAAAGTGTTCCTGGGCTGGGTTGATATTGTCGATTAACCAGAGAACACCCACTTTTTCCAGGAACGGATACAAAACATGGGTAACACACTTTTCAAATCCAAGCTTCAGAATAGCTGTGTTGAGCGTATGTTCAAAAACATCTTCGCTCATTTCAATCATTGAAACCACCAGGTTGTTGATCATGGTATCATAATCACCGTGCGTACCTGCAATTTCCATGATCTTTTCGTTGATCTCTGCATCATCCATTTTGGCGATATTGGAGATCTTGAAGCCATGTTTGTTAAGGGTGCTGATATTCAGTATTTTTTTTAGATCACAATTGTGATAATACCGGATATTGGTATCGGTTCTTTTTGGTTCAATTATACCATAGCGCTTCTCCCATATACGGATGGTATGGGCTTTTATACCGCTTAGTTTTTCCAGGTCATTAATGGAGAAGCGATGGGTATGCATTTTGTCGTTTTTAAAGTCAGATATTCAACCAATAAACGTTAACAAATAAAAAAAGTTCATGGTTTGTTCAATTAAAATAAAATACTTATATTGTGGGGCATAAAAATCCGGACGGAGATATTACAGGCCTAATCTTCAATATAATATTCTCATTAAAAATTAAAAATGAAAACCATGGAGTTAAACAATTTAGAAGTCACAGAGCAGCCGGAGGGTTTCCGGTTTGCCAGCATCCGAGAGCTGGTAAACCGAACCCTCAACCAAAACTTCGGCTCCCCCATTAACAGGGACAACGTATCCAGCGGGTTCAAAGAACTCGACAAAGCATTGGGTGGATTTCAGAATGGACAATTATATACGATTGCGGTTAAACCAGGAATGGGGAAAACCGCTTTTTTGTTGTCCATTACCAACAACATGGCTATTAAAGACAACTATTCGGTAGCCATTTTTTCGTCGGAAAGATCCAACCAAAAGATGACAAACCGGCTTATTGAAACAGAAACCGGTATGTCATTAAGCCAGCTTCAGTCAGGTAGCTTCAAAGAGAGTGAGCGTGATCATCTTCTTTCCATGCTCAGCAACATTGCAAAGGCCAAGATATTTATGGACGACACACCGGCTTTGTCAACCTCTTTGTTTGCAAAAAAGATCAAAGAGCTCAAGCAGCGGCAACACATTGATCTGGTTATTATTGATTATCTGGAGTTGCTCACCACCGACATCGGGCAGAAGAATGACCGCCCGGCTCAATTGGGCAGCATCGTGAAAGAATTGCGCGACATTGCTTCTGCATTGGATATTCCGGTCCTCCTGTTTTCCCAGTCTGCCGGATTTACCAATGGCTATCCCGGCGAAAAACGCCCTTCAATGGAGGCTCTGCCTGCATTTTTGAAAGATCATTCAGATGTTTGCATGTTACTGCACCGCAACATTTTTTTGCCTGTGAAACCAAAATCCTCTGCGATGCAGGCCGTCGAGTTGTACGCAATTCACCGGGACAACCCGGATAAAGAAATTATTGTGCCGCTCAACTTTATTGAAAGCATTGCAAAATTCACCGATTTTTCTTAAAAAGACCAGCCCGGCATCCAGATGCCGGGTTTTTTTATTATTTTGCGGCCAAAATAAACACCATAAGCTATGGCAATCATTAACGAAAATGAAATGCGTCAGGATACCGTGCTTCATGTGGCAAAGAGAATGGTCGTGGCAGCACGCACTGCACCAAAAGCCCGCGGCGTTAACAACATCGCCATGTCTATCCTGACAGGCAGTGATATCCAGTCACTTGCCAAAACCATGAAAGAAATCGGAGAAGAACAAGGCAACCGAATCTTCCTCAGGGATGCATCCAACGTGCTGGACCATGCCCAGGCAGTTGTGATCATGGGTACCAGAATTGAGTCGCTGGGCCTAAAAACCTGCGGGCTTTGCGGCTTCCCCGATTGTGCGTCCAAAAACAAAGAACCCAACATCCCTTGTGCTTTCAACACCGGCGACCTGGGCATAGCCATAGGCTCAGCTGCCAGTGTTGCCATGGATGCCAGGATCGATAACCGGATCATGTACACCATTGGCGTCGCAGCCCAGAAAATGGGCCTGCTGGGCAAGAATTATAAAATTGTTTATGGTATCCCGCTCAGCGCAACCTCTAAAAATCCATTCTTCGACCGAAAATAATCATCCATTCAAAACATATTATTTTTCTGTTTTTTAAACAAAAGACATCACTGCTTGTTTCTATTCAGGTAATTATTTGCCGGCATGCTTTTTAGAACATGCTATGTATCATCAAAAAAATTAACCTGCCATGAAAAGAAACAGCGATTTGGTTACACTTGCGGGAAACCCGGTAACATTAAAGGGAAAACTGGTGAAGGAAGGCCATAATGCAAAGAACTTTGTTGCTTTGTCCAACGATATGAAACCTGTCAGCCTGAGCGACTACAAGGGTAAGGTGCGCATCATTTCTTCCGTTCCAAGCGTCGATACCGCTGTGTGCGCACAACAAACAAGGCGATTCAACCTGGAAGCATCAAAACTGGATAACATACAGATTATTACCATTTCCAACGATTTGCCTTTCGCGTTAAAGCGATTCTGTGCTGCCGAAGGAATTGAAAACCTTGTGACTGTCTCCGATCAAAAAGACAGGGATTTTGGTATAAAGTACGGCCTGTTTATTGAAGAGGTTGGCCTCCTGGCGCGTGCAGTGGTCGTAGTCGATAAAGATGACACTGTAAAATATGTAGAGCTGGTCAGGGAAGTCGGCGAGCAGCCCGATTATGACAAAGCCCTGCTTGTAGCCAAAGAACTGACATAATTAAGTAGCCAAAGCAATCTTATAAATACTATTGGGATCTGAAATGTTGTAAAATTTTTCATCATTGTGGTTTTTGGTGAATCATGATCCCCGCGGAGCCTCAACGGCTCCGCTTTTTTTTGCCATAAAGGCAAGACAACCCCCTGCCGGAAGTGCATACAGATTATTCAAAGAAGGGGCAGGATTTTATCGATTTTCTTCTTTATTATAAAAAAGGCGGGAAACACATTGTTTCCCGCCTTTGATCATGATGTTCTCTCCTTTATTTGACTTCTTCAAAATCCACATCCGTAACATCGTTGTCGTTGTCGTCTTTTTTGCCGGGGCCTTCCTGTTTTGGCTCCTGCTGTGGTTCCTGTCCACCGGCATCTTGCTGTCCCTTTGTGTTTTGATACATCTCGGCACTGGCAGCCTGCCATGCATTGTTCAATGTGGCCATGCTTGTTTCAATGGCTGCCAGATCCTTGTTTTTGTGTGCTTCTTTCAGATCTGCAAGGGCTTTTTCGATGGGTTCTTTCTTGTCGGCAGGAAGCTTCTCACCAAATTCCTTTAACTGTTTTTCAGTTTGGAAGATGAGGCTGTCGGCAGCATTCAGTTTGTCGATTTCCTCTTTCTGTTTTTTGTCCGTTTCGGCATGGGCATCTGCTTCTGCCTTCATCCGTTTGATTTCTTCTTCGGTAAGTCCTGAAGAAGCTTCAATGCGGATGTTTTGAGATTTTCCTGAGGCCTTGTCTTTTGCCGACACATTGAGGATACCGTTTGCGTCAATGTCAAAGCTTACCTCAATCTGTGGTATGCCGCGCGGCGCCGGGGGAATCCCGTCAAGATGGAACCTTCCGATGGTTCTGTTATCTTTGGCCATGGGCCGTTCGCCTTGCAGAATGTGTATTTCAACCGATGTCTGGTTGTCGGCGGCAGTGGAAAATGTCTCTTCTTTTTTGGTGGGAATGGTCGTATTGGCTTCTATGAGCTTTGTCATTACACCGCCAAGGGTTTCGATACCCAGCGAGAGAGGTGTAACGTCAAGCAGCAACACATCCTTCACTTCACCGGTAAGAACGCCTCCCTGGATGGCTGCACCAACGGCAACTACTTCATCGGGGTTAACACCTTTTGATGGCTTTTTACCAAAAAACTTCTCCACCACTTCCTGGATGGCAGGTATACGCGTTGAACCGCCCACCAGAATTACTTCATCAATGTCTGATTGCTGCATACCTGCTTCTTTCAGTGCAATTTTGCAGGGTTCAAGCGTTGCCTGGATCAGCTTGTCGCTCAATTTCTCAAAATGACTGCGTGTAAGTGTGCGTACAAGGTGTTTCGGAATACCATCAACCGGCATGATGTAAGGCAGGTTGATCTCTGTAGATGTGGCACTGGAAAGCTCGATTTTGGCTTTTTCTGCCGCCTCTTTCAAACGCTGCAATGCCATGGGGTCTTTCCGGAGGTCTATGCCTTCATCTTTAAGAAACTCTTCTGCCAGCCAATTGATGATCACGTCATCGAAGTCATCACCGCCAAGGTGTGTGTCACCGTTGGTGGATTTAACTTCAAACACCCCATCACCAAGCTCCAGGATAGAAATGTCGAAGGTTCCGCCACCGAGGTCGAATACGGCTATACGGATATCCCTGTCTTTTTTATCGAGGCCATATGCCAGGGAGGCGGCCGTTGGTTCGTTGATGATCCGGCGTACCTTTAAGCCCGCAATCTCGCCGGCTTCCTTGGTAGCCTGGCGCTGAGAGTCATTAAAATAAGCCGGAACGGTGATCACCGCTTCAGTAACCTCTTGCCCAAGATAATCTTCTGCCGTCTTCTTCATCTTCTGCAAAACCATTGCCGAGATCTCCTGGGGGGTGTAGCTTCTGTCATCAACCTTGACCCTGGGTGTGTTGTTATCTCCCTTCTCAATTTTATAACTGACCATTTTGCGCTCTTTCCCAACCGCATCATAGGTTTCACCCATCAATCTTTTGATGGAGTAAATGGTTTTTTCGGGATTTATGATTGCCTGTCGCTTGGCGGGGTCGCCGATTTTTCTTTCTCCGTTTTCCGTAAAGGCAACAATGGAGGGTGTGGTCCGTCTTCCCTCGCTATTAGGGATTACAACCGGTTCATTTCCTTCCATCACCGATACACAAGAGTTGGTTGTTCCTAAATCAATACCAATAATTTTACCCATTGTTCTATGTTTTTTATGATTTGTTCCGGCTCTTTCCTGGTGTTTGGACACTGACGCCCGCCTTCAAAAAGATTAAAAACCAAACGCCCGGCCTTTTTTATCTGGCTCATTCAACAAAGACAGCGTTTGCAAACCGGATCAAATCGTTTGTTTTTGATTCAATTTGTTTCCGAAAAGGCATTCAATCATTATGCCAACATCCTTTCGCAGCTTTTTTGTTGAAATAATGGCACGATTGCAACAAGATGGATGCAGTGAAATGTCAGAATAGTGACAAAAAGGCAGACGGGTCAGAACCGGGCGATCAGTTTTACGTTCACTAGTCTGGAGGTAAGATAGTTAGGAATGGCAAACAAGTTGTTTTCCACGTCCTTTACCC
Organism: Bacteroidales bacterium; assembly: GCA_007122505.1. Classification (GTDB taxonomy): domain Bacteria; phylum Bacteroidota; class Bacteroidia; order Bacteroidales; family UBA7960; genus PUPG01. Next base: position 35,956 of record SKTQ01000063.1, read on the forward strand.
ATGAATAGGAGATAGTATTGTTGATTTCCAGCAGGTTAAAGATTTCTGCAGTGATCCACATGGATTCCAGGTGGCGTAAAGGATTCGTTTCGGAAAAAATAGTGTTTTCTCCCACCAACTGTTTCGAAAAACCGATGTCAACGCGTTGATAGGCAGGCATTCTTCCGTAGTTAACATTTTTGTCGCGAGTGGGAGGCCAGAAGGGGAGCCCTGATCCGTAGAAAAACCCGAGTTGCACCTGGTAGCTGGGATTTCTTGGCAGGAAGTCCTGGAAAAACATGCTGAAGTGAAAGCGCTGATCGGTGGGTCTTGGAATATATCCGGCAGGTATTCTTTCTCCCAGCTGGTTGATGATAAAAGCACCTTCAATTTTTTCGCGGGTCTGCATCACCGAGAGGCTTGCCCATGAGTCGATACCCGGCACAAACTCACCATGAATTTTCATGTCAATACCGGTGGCATAGCCATGGGAAATATTGTCGGCGTAATACCTTATTCTGACATTATCCAGCTGGTACGGAATGATGTCATTCAAAAACTTATAATATACTTCGGTGGTGTACTGGAACGGTCTTTCCCATGCTGTAAAGTTGAATGTTGAGCCGAGCACCATGTGTATTGATTCCTGTGCCCTTATCTGCTCGTTGAGTTGGCCCTGCATATCGCGCAGTTCCCTGTAAAATGGTGGTTGGTGGTAATATCCGGCGGAAGCCCTGAATGTGAGACGTGATGCCCATTCCGGTTTATAAAGAACGGTTGTGCGGGGGCTGAACAAAAACTGGCGGTTATAGTCCCAGTAGTTGGTACGGAAGCCTGCCGTAAAGGCATAACGACCGTGTGGCCGCTGCCATTCCCATGTGTTTTGTATGAATCCCGAAAAGCGGTTGGATTGCAGGCTGATACGTGCGTTTATTGTGTCCTGCAGCAGGAGGGCGTCAGAGGGGTATTGGGGCAGCGAAAAACCTGCAGAGTCAATCAGGCTCCATTCACTTAGCCGGTCGTAAATATCTTCATACCGGTATCGTATCCCCCATTTCAGATGATTGTTTTCGTTTTGCCAGTCACCTTTTGTTTCCATATTTACAACAATGGCGTTCAGATAATTACGCGCATGGTTGAGGAAGGTGCCAACACCCAAGGGTTCACCGGTGGGTTGTCCGAAATCATCCTGCCCCATATCGGTTTCCACTCGCTGGAGCCAATATTGCCCGAGAATATCGAAGTTTTCCTGTTCATCCGATTGAAATACGCTGCTGATAAACTGTAGGTTCAGTGCATCTGAAGGGCTGTAAAGCAGTGAAAGTGCGGCTGTGCTTGTGGTAAAACGGTTTACTTCGCGACCGTCAAAGAAGACCGTAAATTCTCTGACATCGGTGATGGTACCGAAGCGTGTTCTCTGGACTTCCGGTTTAAACCTGAAGCTGTTGTCATTAAAATTGCCAAGGAAGCTCAACTGCCAGCTATCGGAAATCCGGTACCGGAGCAGTGCTTGCAGGTCAGAAAATGATGGCCGGTAGTCGCCCTGGGTGTCTAGAGTTCCTAAAAGGTATTGATTGGACTTATACCGAATGCCGGTCAGATAGGAAAAGCGTTTGTTTTCCGACACTCCTTCCAGATGCAGGGACCCTTCCAGAAGGCTGACGGAGAAAGAGCC
>SKTQ01000016.1 GCA_007122505.1 Bacteroidales bacterium
ATACAGCTACCGAATAAAATCCGCTCACAGCAAAGAGATTCGGATACCGGTTTAATTCGTTATTTCCCAGCTTGCCCCTTCTTTACCATCCTTAACCCGGATATTAAGCTTTTGGAGGGCGTCTCTGAGTTTGTCAGAAGTTTCCCAGTCTTTGTTTTGGCGCGCTTGCCGGCGTAGTTCAAGGATGATTTCCATTAAACCACCAATAACCTCTGTGGAGCTACCGCCTGATTGATCAATATGGCCGTTTAGTCCGAATATTTCGGTTACATAGGTATCGAAGCAGTTTCTCAGGATTTCCAGGTCTGATTGGCTGATTCGCTCTTTGCCGTCGTTCGCTGCATTAATTGTTTTAACGGCGTCAAAAAGATGGGCAATGGCCACCGGGCTATTGAAATCATCCAGCATAGCTGCCCGGCAAAGCTGAGGCAACCCGGACAAATCAACAGTTGGTGTATCCGATGCTTCGATTTTTTTCAGGGTATCCATGCCTTGCAACAATCTTTTGAGGCCTTTTTCTGCAGCTTCGAGCGCTTCATTGCTAAAGTCGAGCGTACTTCTGTAATGTGCCTGTAAAATAAAGAACCGGATGGTCATTGGCAGATATGCTCCGGTAAGGGCGTTGTGACCGCCGTCAAAGAATTCACGGAGTGTGATGAAATTTCCCAGTGACTTCCCCATTTTTTGTCCGTTGATGGTGATCATGTTGTTGTGCATCCAGTATTTTACCGCGTCGTGGCCGAAAGCGGCATTTGACTGTGCAATTTCGCATTCGTGGTGGGGGAAAAGGAGGTCCATACCGCCACCGTGTATGTCGAATGATTGTCCAAGGTATTTGGCGCTCATGGCGGAGCATTCCAGGTGCCAGCCGGGGAAGCCTTCACCCCAGGGGGATGGCCAGCGCATAATGTGTCCCGGCATCGCCTTTTTCCACAATGCAAAATCGGCGGGATGTTTTTTTTCCTGTTGCCCATCCAGCTCCCTGCTTCCTGTCAACATATCTTCAAGTGACCGGCCGCTAAGTTTACCATAATTATAATTTTCATGATAGGATGCCACGTCGAAATATACAGAGCCATTCACTACATAGGCAAAACCTGCATCCAGAATGGTTTTTACCATTTCTATTTGTTCGATAATATGCCCGGAGGCCCTGGGCTCGATACTGGGTTTCAGCACATTCAAACGATCCATGTCCTGATGATAGCGATCTGTGTAATACTGAACCACCTCCATGGGCTCGAGTTGCTCTATGCGCGCTTTTTTCAGAATTTTGTCTTCTCCCTCGTCGGCATCGTTTTCAAGGTGCCCAACATCGGTAATATTGCGCACGTAACGTACTTTGAATCCCAGGTATTTCAAAAACCGGAAAACCAGATCAAAGGTTACTGCAGGTCTGGCATGACCGAGGTGTGCGTCACCGTAAACAGTTGGGCCACATACGTACAAGCCGGCAAATGGCGGATTCAGCGGCGCAAAAACTTCCTTTTTGCGGGATAAAGAGTTATAGATGTGCAATTCAGGGAAAGCCATGGTGAATGATTTACTTAGCAGCCGCAAAGGTATAAAACTTTACCGGCATCATACGCTACAGCTTTTGGAAATGGCTACCGGTTAACTTGGAGAATGAGCCTTTGGTGTTTTTTTTAAGACCTCTTTTGCTTTTTTATAACCGATTTCGAATACCTCTTCTGCACTTTCAAGGTCGAGGATGCCGAATTTTTCCAGCTCTTCAGGTTCAATATACATGTGGCATTTGTCTTTTCTGCTTTCGGCATGGTTTCGCATAGACAGATGAAACGACCGGATGGCAATGGTTTTCAGATTGCTGATTTTATCTTCTTTACCAACAGGGTTTACATTGATACCGATGATCGTTTCGCATTTGTCTAACAGTGCTTCCACAGGAAAGTTATTCACGATACCTCCATCCAGATACTGGCACCCATCAATTTCGACCGGTGGAAAAACGATGGGGATAGAAGAGGATGCCTTGATGGCCTGTATAAGGTCTCCTTTGTCGAATTGGGTATATTCAACCGTATTGATATTCACAGCATGAATAATCAGCGGAATTTCGAGGTCTTCAATACGTTTGGCTTTCAATGATTTTTTTAATACACGTTCGAAGCCGGTCATTTTCAGGAGACCGGTTCGCGGTATCATCAGTTGCAAAAACCCCAGGAGGTTTTTGCTGATCAGGGCTTTAAGAGCCGTTTCCGCTCCCTGGCCGTCGGCATAGAGTGCGCCAACAATACTTCCGGCACTTACACCGGAAATGATTTCAGGTTTGATCCCTTCTTCTTCAAGGGCTTTGATGGCACCAAGGTGAGCGAAACCCCTGGTTCCGCCTCCACTGAGTACGAGTCCGTATTTGTACTTTTTTCCCATGAATATGATTATTTAATGAATGATTAGCGCTTTGAATTCACACAAATAAAATAAATCATTCATCCGTTATTTTCCAAATATAAAGAATATGATCCAGGATTGCAAGGAAACGTATGATTTCCTTTAAGGTCCATAAAACAAAGGAAGTTTATTGAGCGTTACAGATGAAGAAAATGCTTTGCCATCCCGGATTATTTTTTTATATTTGTAGTGCAAACCATAAAGTCATGAAAGCACGAAACATCATTGCCGTTTTTTTTCTATCCATATTCATTTTTATCGGATCATCGCTGATCGCGCAGGATGATTCCCATTCATTGTTTCATGAAAGGGAAGGGCTTTTCGACCCAACTCCCCGTATGTCGATGCAACTGGGCAGCAGTTTTTCTACCGGTTGGTGGGGTGGAAACATGTTTCTCCACTCATTGGCGCCCCGGATGAACTGGGACATGAGTCAGAACTTCCATCTTGAAGTGGGTACGATATTTTCTACCGCCAGAATGAACACCATGGAGGGCATGTATTTATTCGGTCCGCACTTTGGAGATGGAGGGAGTATGCTGAGCAGCAACCCGGGATCGATGTTTTCATCCACGGTATATGCAGCAGGAGCATATCGTGTTAATCCGCGTCTGAGTCTTATCGGAGCCACATGGTTTGAACGGATCGACCATGATTACCGGGGAGGAACCCCATTGAATCCTTATGCGATGCAACAAAATCTGCAAGGCATGATGCTTGGTTTTGACTACCGTGTTTCAGATAATTTTCGTTTTGGGGCTGAAGTAAGTTTTTCAACAGGCTATAACCCTTTTTCGAACATGCAAATGCAGCGTGAACCTTTCGGTAGCCTTTACAACCCCATGCCATTCCATCGCCAAGGCAGATGGTAATGTTAAAAAAAAAACACCAAAATATTTGCAAATCTTCTTTTATTTTTTTACTTTTAGGCACTATTCGAAACGAATTTAGCTTTCTATAGTTTTGGATAGTTTTGTTTATTGGTTAATGTTGTTTTTGTTTTGGTGGTAGAAAGTTGCAAAAGGTGCCTTTAATCAGGCACCTTTTGCTTTTTGCAGAATTTCCAAATCCTTTTTTTACTGCATTTGCAGGCGAAGGTTTGTAAGTCCGGCACCACGGGCTATACTTACCACGTTGTTGTATTCCGACCGGGTGATCCGGCGTGCAATCTCGGGATAATCGAAAGCCTTAAACATTGGTGTATATTGCGACATGATATTGACGTAGGTATCTTTGGGGAGATTATTTGCGATCCATCTCATTACCCTGTCGCTTCTTGCCACATTTTGCGGCATCACCAGGTGACGAATCATCAGTCCGCTATTCATGAGTCCGGTATCTGGGTCGGGGTCGGCAACGCCAACCTGTCTGTTCATTTCAATCATTGCTTTTTCTGCTACTTCAGGGTAACAAACCGCGCCCGGCGAATATTTATCGGCTGCTTCCGGATCCGCATATTTGAAATCCGCGAGGTAAATATCAACAATACCATCCAGAAATTCCAATACTTCAACTTTTTCCCATCCGCTGGTGTTGTAAACCAGTGGGATCCTCAAGCCTGCAGGCACGGCCCGGTCGAGTGCCATCAGGATATGGGGTATATAATGGGAAGGACTTACGATGTTGATATTATGACACCCACGTCGCTGAAGCAGCAGCATCATATCGGCCAGCTGCCTGATGCTGTATACACGGCCATGTCCCAGCTGGCTGACCTCGTAATTGATGCAAAACACACAAAGCATGGAGCAATTGGTAAAAAAGATGGTTCCTGATCCGTTTCTTCCCACCAGCTCCCTTTCTTCACCAAAGTGGGCGCTGGCAGAAGAGATCTCCAGGTCGCTGTTTGCCTTGCAATCGCCTCGCTGACCTCTCAACCTGTCGGTTTCACAATCGCGGGGACACAAATCACAGCTTCGCATCCGCTCATACAAAATCTCTGCACGGGCTTTTAGTTCGCCCGATTGCTGCGCTTCAACATATTTTGGCACATAGTGTGATTTCTCTTTCAGCATGTTGTGTTTATTTGATGTAAGAGCAGCATGTGAATAAACTGACTGCAGAAATAAATTATTTGCCAAGGTCGCGCCTCCGGCTGCAGCCATGGTACGCAAAAACTTCCTCCGGTTGTGCTTATACATGGTTATTTTAATTTTGTCTAAATTAAAAAATTGACAATCAACAACTAACAAGACTCTAAAGGTACGAAAAAGCAATAAAAAAAATTGTGTTACCCCATTAAACAATTTGCTGAGCAAATTCCTTGGATACTTTTAGAAGAGTTCCATTTCGTGCAATGGTATACCAAATCACAAAAAAAGTTGTATAAACCAAAATAACTAAGTACATTTATTGCCTGAAATCATTAACCAAAAGGGAGACATTATATGGCAAATTTATCAACAACTTACATGGGGCTGGAGCTGAAGAATCCACTGATCGTTGGTGCATGTAATCTGAGCATGGAAACAGATCTGGCAAAAAAAATGGAGGATGCGGGTGCATCCGCGATAGTTTTCAAATCACTGTTTGAAGAACAGATCAACCTGGAAAGCATTCAGATGGAGGAGGAGTTGAATGAATATATTGAACGTCATGCAGAGATGATCAGCCTGTTTCCGGGAATTAAGCATGCCGGACCGGAAGAACACCTGGACAAGCTTTCCAGAATAAAAGAAGCATTAGGGATTCCTCTTATCGGCAGCCTGAACTGTATCAACGCTGACACATGGGTGGAATATGCCATTGAGATGGAAAAAACAGGCGTTGATGCACTTGAATTAAACTTCTACGCCAATCCTGGTGATTTTGGAAAAACTTCCATGGATATCGAAGAGGAGCAGATTCAAATTCTGCAAAATGTGAAGAAAAAAATAAGCATTCCCATCAGCGTAAAGCTAAGTCCTTTTTATTCCAATACATTACAATTTATAAGCAGGCTAGACAAAGAAGGGGTGGATGCTTTTGTTTTGTTTAACCGGTTGTTCCAGCCGGATATCAATATCACCAAGCAGGATCATGACTTCCCGTTTAATTTGAGTCAACCGGCAGACTATCGCCTCCCATTGCGTTTTGCAGGATTGCTATACAAGGAGGTTAACGGAAGCATATGTGGAAACACCGGAATCTTCTCAGGTGAAGACATGGTAAAAATGTTGCTGGCGGGCGCCGATTGTGTTCAGGTGGTGAGTGCCATTTACAGGCACAAGATTCCCCATCTTACACAAATGATTGAAGAACTTGCAACCTGGATGGACAACAAAGGTTTCGGCAAGCTGGATGATTTCCGAGGAAAGCTTTCCAAAGCCAATGTCAAGGATCCTTATGCCTATCAGCGCGCCCAGTACGTTGACTTATTGATGAAGCCCTTTGACCTGCTGAAAAAATATCCGCAGGTATAGCATTAATGGCATAAATTGCCCGGCATTTCTTTTTCCGGTCAAAAAGCAAAAAGGCAAACCTGCCGGTGCAGGTTTGCCTTTTTTAACCGGTTTTGCCGACCGGCTTACATAATTTATATTTCTTCGTTGTTGTCGTGCTGTGTTACAACCCTAAGGGTGTCATGGGCGATCACAAGTTCTTCGTTGGTAGGAACTACCATCACCTTCACCCTGGATTCGTGTTTGGAGATCATCTCCAGTTTTCCGCGAAGGCCGGTATTTTTTTCTACATCGAAGACCACACCGAGGAACTCCAGGTTTTTGCAGATTTCTTCCCGCGTTTCCGGGCCATTTTCTCCAACACCGCCGGTAAAAATGATCAGATCCACACCGCCCATTGCTGCCGCATAGGCTCCAATGTACTTGATAATGCGGTAGAAATACATGTCGAGGGCCAGCTGTGCTCTTTTGTTTCCTTCTTTCCATGCAGCATTTTCAATGTCGCGCATGTCGTAGGATATGCCGCTCACACCAAGCACACCACTTTTTTTGTTGATGAGGTTATTGGCTTCTTCGACGCTCAGACCTTTTTTGTTCATGATAAAAAGGAGTGCCCCAAGGTCAAGGTCACCTGTACGTGTTCCCATGACCAAACCTTCTACGGGTGTGAGGCCCATGGAAGTATCTACAGATTTGCCGTTTTTAATGGCAGCGACGGAGGCACCGTTTCCAAGGTGGCAGGTGATGGCGCGCACATGGTCTTTGCGCATAAACAAGGCATCGCAGGCTTTTTCAAAAACATATTTGTGGCTTGTTCCGTGGAATCCATATCTCCTGATCTTGTCATCCTCATACAGTTCATAAGGCAAAGCATACATATATGCATGGGGTGGGATGGTCTGATGAAAGGCGGTATCAAACACGGCAACCTGCGGTACTGTCGGCACCAGTTTTTCCATGGAAACGATCCCTTTCAGGTTTGCGGGGTTGTGCAGGGGTGCAAGATCAATCACCTCTTCAATATTCTTTTTAACGTCGTCGGTAATGAGCGCGCTGGCACTGAATTTTTCGCCTCCATGGGCCACCCGGTGGCCTACGGCCAAAATATCGTTGACACTCTCAATAACGCCGTGATTGGGGTCAAGCAACGCTTTTAATATGAGGTTTATCCCCGTTTCATGATTCTTTACATCCTGAATCAGCATATAGGGGTCTTTGCCTTTGGGTTGATGTTTGAATTCGCTGTCTTTCAGGCCAACTCTTTCGAGCAGTCCTTTGGCCAGCAGCTCTGCGTTGTTGGCCATGTCAATCAGTTGATACTTTATGGAAGAACTTCCACAATTGAGAACCAGGATTTTCATCTGTTTTTGAGTATTTAAATAATGATGTGTGTTTTAAAATTTTATTTGCCTGCAGCCTGGTTTACGGTAATTGCAACCAGGTTCACGATGTCATCAACGGAGCAACCTCTTGAGAGGTCATTGATGGGTGCGGCCATTCCCTGCAGTACCGGACCTACGGCTTCTGCACCTGCCAGCCTTTGCACCAGTTTATAAGCGATATTTCCCACTTCCAGGGTGGGAAATACCAGCACATTGGCTTTCCCTGCGATGGGACTGCCGGGTGCTTTGCTTTGTCCGATTGCTTCCACAATTGCTGCATCAGCCTGCATTTCACCATCAATTAGCAGGGAGCTATCCATTTCTTTTGCCAGGCGCGTTGCTTCGACAACCTTATCAACCATCGGGTGTTTTGCACTGCCCTTGGTTGAGAAACTAAGCATGGCAACTTTTGGTTCAACCCCAACGATGGCTTTGGTGGTACGTGCAGTCATGACAGCGATTTCGGCAAGTTCTTTTGCGTCGGGATCGGGGTGTACGGCACAGTCGGCAAATACGAGAATGCCATTTTCTCCCCACTGCTGATCTTTCATGATCATGATGAAGGCTCCTGATACCACACTGATGCCGGGTAATGTTTTTACGATCTGGAAGGCGGGTCGCAGCACATTGCCGGTGGCATTCATGGCACCGGCTACCTCGCCGTGCGCCACTCCGTTTTTGATCAGTAAAGTGGCCAGATACAAGGGGTCTTCGACCAATTTGAGTGCATCATCCTTGGTGAGCCCTTTGTTTTTGCGGATCTCATACAGCATGTTGGCATAGACTTCTTTTTCCTCAAATGTCGCCGGGTCAATGATACGTGCTGACTCTATATGATTCAGATTGTCTGATGATGCTTTCTCCAGGATTTCTTCTCTGTTTCCCAGCAGTATGATTTGGGCTATTCCTTCAGAAAGGATGATGTCGGCGGCTTTTAGCGTCCGCTCTTCCGGCCCCTCGGGCAATACGATGATTTTGTTTTGTTTTTTTGCTTTTTGTTTGATCGATTCTAATAATTGCATTTGTTTGTTATTGAATGTATAGGGTGGATATGATTGACTGTCAAAGGGCAACAAAATTAGGATTTATTTGCATGGCAGCAAAGTGTTTTTGTTATTTTTTTGATTTTGCAAGAAAAAAACAATTTGTTCCTTGTGAAATAAATAACATGGTCTTTTGTTATGCAGCATTCAGGGTGTTGGGCTGAAGTGCCGAACCGGCCTAAGCGATATTGCACAAGTAATTTTGATGATCTGCTTACTTTATATTGATCATTTACAATTGACAATTGATCATCGATAATTGATCATTTTTGACCATGGTGTTATTATTTTGCAACGCGGGTGCATTATCTTCAGTTTCCCAAATAAGACGTACTTTTGCAAAAAAAAGAACATGCTGTCCAACATGATCCTGAAAGCATGTACAATCATTTTGGTTTTTTTGTTGTTCTCTGCAAACACATATGCAGCAGAAGGTGAACCCATTGGTGGGGAGGAACCCTTTGCGAACGGTGATATATTCTTTAATGCGATCGTTCCCACGGTTTCTCCTACGGCAGGTTTTTATGGCGGGCCTCACCAACTGGTTCCCTCAGAGGGTTTGGTTTTTGAGCCGGTTTCCCAGGCGGAGTCATCCGGTGACTGGGTCGCATTCATATTCTTGCTGTGCCTGTTGCTTTTGGCCATTTCAAGGTTTTTTTTCCCGGGAAGGACCAGGTATATTCTGATGTCAGCAGCAGGTCTGCGTTTCTTTCATATGGTTCATAAGCAGGGTAACCTGTATAGTGAAACGCCAAGTTTTCTTTTAAAGATCAATTACCTGCTTGTAGCATCCTTGCTGCTTTATCAGAGCCTCGCCTATGCCGGAATGCTGCGGTCATTGGAAACTGTTCCTTCTTTTGTTATATATAGTTTTATCCTGCTTGGCCTGGCATTTTTTTATGTAGCCAAGAGGATGGTGATGCAATTGCTGGCCTGGGTTTTTTCTGCCAACAGGCAAACAGAGTTATATTTTAACAACTTGTTTGTGTTGAACCAGTTTGCAGGTGTATTGCTTATTCCGGCCGTTTTTTTTCATGCATACCATCCTTCCCTTTTTGGGATGTATGCCGCATGGGCATTGCTCATTCTTGTCAACCTTTATAAGATCACGAGGGGGTTTATTATTACCCATAATGTGTCTGTATATTCTTTGTTTCACCTTTTTTTGTACCTTTGTGCCGTCGAATTGGCACCCTTACTAATCATAGGGAAAACGGCGTCTGTATATTTGTTTAATTCATGAAATCAAATTAAAAGGAGAAGGGCTCTTGAAAATTAAACATGTTTTAATATCACAACCACCGCCGGAGAATGACAAATCGCCTTATGCCGACCTGATTGACGAATACAATCTGAATGTTTGTTTTCGGAAATTCATCAAAATTGAAAGCGTCGGCGCAAGAGAGTTCCGGAAGCATCGAATTCAGATTCCGGAGCACAGTGCGATCATATTTACCTCCAAAAATGGTATCGATCACTTTTTTAGTCTCTGCGAGGAGTTGCGCGTTCAGATTTCGGAACAGATGAAATACTTTTGTACTTCGGAAGCTATTGCATTGTATTTGCAGAAATACGTGCAATTCAGGAAGCGCAAAATTTTTTACGGAAAGAATCACATATCTGACCTCATAGATGTGATCAAGAAGAACAAGGAGGACAAATTCCTGTTCCCTTGTGCCGAGAATCATAAAAAAGATATTCCGCAGCTGCTGAGGCAAAACAAAATACAGTTTTCTGTAGCACCCATATACCGGTCTGTTCCTGAAGATATATCGGATGTTGACATTGGCAAATACCAGATGCTGGTCTTTTTCAGCCCATTTGGCATTCAGTCGCTCCGCTTGAATTTCCCGGATTATGAGCAGGGTGATACCGTTATCGCCACTTTTGGGAAGGCAACCCTCAAAGCGGCAGAGAAAGACGGTTTAAAGGTTCAAATTGCAGCACCTACCAAAACTGCACCATCCATGGTTATGGCGATGCAGGAATACCTGAAGGGCTCAGGCAAGTGATCCCGCGGTCAGGATGCTCCCTGGCTTACCAATAATTGACGGTCATGCATACTTTCAGGAAAAATGAACGGCTGGGCAACTTCCGTCTGAACCGCATTCTCTTCAGCAAAGGGAAACACTTTTTTCAATACCCGTTTCGTGTAACCTACTTTTGTATGCCAGAGAATGGGAGCCATCAGATTTTTCCCGGAAGAGAGATACCACCTGATGGCATCTTTCATTATCCTGCGAAATGCGTGATCGGGGTATCCAAACATCATGTAAAAAAAGCGACCAAAAGAAATCGCATCAAGCGTATGGTAAAAGAAGCATACCGAAAAAACAAAAGTACGCTTTACACGTTTTTACAAGGCAGGCATGCAAATTGCTTGCTTGCATTGATCTATGTATCCGGTAAAGCTTTGCCATACAGGGAGATCGAAATAAAGGTAAGGGGCGTTCTTGGCAAACTCGCGGAGGAAATCAACGAAGGTGGTCTGCATGAGCTACCTGCCGGCGCCAATGATGATTGATCATGAAGGTATTGATTGACTATATTGGGAAAGTATTCAGTTATTTGTTCATTGGAATCATACGGTTTTACCAGGGAGCCATTTCGCCTTATCTTCCTCCCTCCTGCCGTTATACACCAAGTTGTTCGCAATATGGTGTTGAGGCTATCCGGAAACATGGTCCGGTGAAAGGTGGCTGGTTGACCGTTAAACGCATATCTTCCTGTCATCCATGGGGAGGCAGTGGTTATGATCCGGTACCGTAAACATCAAAAAAACAATAAATATGTTCAAGTATTTTAAATCTGTCTCAAAAAGAACCAAGGCTCTTTTGCTGATCACTATTTTTGTTTCGTCAGCGGTAGTTTTGACCGGTGCAGGAAGCAGGAATTTCGAGATCACCAAGAACCTGGACATTTTTTCACGGATGTTCAGAGAGCTGGTGGTGAATTATGTCAATGATGTCAATGTATCCGAGGTGATGCAGTCGGGCATCGATGGCATGTTATCTACGCTAGACCCTTATACAACCTTTATTCCCGAATCTGAGATCGAGGATGTACGCATGATGACCACCGGTCAGTATGGTGGTATTGGTGCGGTGATCAGGTCCCGTGATGATTATATGATGATCGTGGAGCCTCATCAGGGTTTTCCTGCCTACAAGGCCGGATTTTTGCCCGGCGATCTCATCATCGAAATAAACGGGCAGTCGGTAAAAGGACGTAATGAAGATGAAGTGAGGGCATTGTTGCATGGGCAACCGGGCACCAGCCTGAGCATTTTGTTTAAGCGAGACGGTGAAGAGCGACTGACAAGCCTTGAGCGAGAGGTAATCCGCATTGAAAACATTCCTTATTTCGGCATGCTTGACGAGCACACAGCCTATATCAAACTCACCGGTTTCACCCAAAGGGCGGGAAGGGAAGTTCGAAACGCCCTCAGGGAGCTCACGGAAAACAATGACGTACATAGTGTGGTGCTGGATCTGCGTGACAACGGCGGTGGTTTGCTGCATGAAGCGGTGAACATCACCAATATATTTGTTGACAAAGACCAGTTGGTTGTAAACACCCGGGGGCGTATACCGGAGCGGACAAGCACACACCGTACGCTGAATGAGCCATTTGACACCGAAATCCCCCTTGCTGTGCTGGTTAACAGACGCAGTGCCTCTGCATCTGAAATTGTTGCCGGCTCCATTCAGGATTTCGACAGGGGGGTGATCATTGGTGACAGGACTTTTGGCAAAGGCCTTGTTCAAAATGTGGTACCGCTTAGTTACAACACCCAGCTGAAAGTCACGGTAGCTGAGTATTTTATCCCAAGTGGCCGGGGTATACAGGCCATTAATTATGCTGAGAGAAGAGAAGATGGCAGTGTTGCGGAGATTCCGGACTCTTTGAAAATGCCCTTCGAAACAAGGGCCGGCCGGCGCGTATACGACGGTGGGGGGATTGAACCGGACATCAGCGTGGAAAGGGCCATACGTGGGAATGTAACACGCGGGCTGCTTCGACAAAATGTCATTTTTGATTTCGCCACCAAATACCAAAGGCAACACCCGGAAATACCGGAGCCTGAGCAATTTGTAATCACAGATCAATTGTTTGACGCATTCCTGGAATTTGTCGCCGAACAAAACTTCACCTACAACACCCAAACGGAAAGGCTGTTAAAAGATCTGAAGAAAGCTGCACAAGAAGAATACTATTTCTCCGTCATGGAAACCGAATATGAAAGGCTTCGCCAACTGCTCGAACAGGAAAAAGCACAAGACATGATCACTTTCCGGGATGAAATCAAACAGCAACTCCGCCAGGAAATTGTTTCACGTTACTATTATCAGCGCGGAAGAGTGATCGTCTCACTCGTTGATGATCCGGATATCCGGAAAGCGCTCTCCGTACTTTCGGATCAGCAAATTTACAGAAATATACTGGCAGGCATAGACTGATGAGTTTTCCTGTAGTACACCTTTCTTCGAAAAGACGGATAATACACCGGTGGATATATTTCGGGGGCCTTGCGCTACTTGCTATCGGACTGCCTTCGTCTGTTTTCCTGATGAGTGTTTCCCAAATCATTCTTTTTCTCAATTGGCTGGCAGAAGCTCAATTCAGGGAAAAGTACAGGCGTTTTTTTGACAACAGGGCCGCACTGATCTTTACATCGATTTACCTGGTCCATATCCTGGCGCTCTTTTATTCATCAAACTGGGATTATGGCGTTAGCACCCTGCGCACCAGACTTCCCATCTTTTTGCTGACCCTGATTGTTGTTTCCTCTGCACCGCTGCCCAAGCAATCAAAAAAGTGGCTGCCGTTTGCATTTGCCGGAGCAATCACTGTGGTATCACTCTTTAGTATCCGGATCTTCCTTACAGGAGACTTCAACGATTACCGCGAGCTTTCCCCTTTCGTTTCTCACATACGCCTGAGCCTGATGGTGGTGCTGTCCGTGTTTTTAATGCTGTACAGCGCGAAACGAACATTTGCAAATCACAAAGGCTTGTCGATGCTTTCTTACGGACTTGCAATCTGGCATACTGCCTATCTGCTGATGCTTTATTCCTTGTCGGGATTATTGGTTTTTGCTGCGGTAATAGCCGTGCTGACAGCAATACTCATTTTGAAATTGCCCAGGGTGTGGCGGGCAGCTTTCTTTTCTGCAGGGTTACTCCTTTTTTTTGGTGGCCTCGTATTTCTCCTGTCGCTGTGGAGCAATGTAACCAAAGTCAGGGACAAAGACATTGCAAAGCTGGAACAACAGTCTGCACTTGGAACACACTACACACACGACCCCAAATCACCTTTCAGAGAAAACGGGCATCTTGTATATATTTACATTGCTGAAGAGGAGTTGCGTAAAAAATGGAACATGGTCAGTGAGCTGGATTATGATGGATATAACAGGCGCGGCGAACCGGTCAAACATGTGTTGTTCAGGTACATGGCCTCCATGGGCTTGCGTAAAGATGCCGAAGGCTTTGCACAACTGACGGAACGGGACATTGAAGCCGTGGAAGAAGGCATCACCAATGTACGCTATACCCAATGGCCCTGGATCGTAACGCGCTTGCACCAAACCCTTTGGGAGCTGCATCACTACAGAATTGCCCGAAACCCTTCGGGACATTCTTTCGCCATGCGACTCGAGTTTTGGCAAGCTGCCCTGAAAGCCATCGAAAAAAAACCTTTGCTGGGATGGGGCACCGGAGACATTCGAGAAGCATCCTTTTACGGGCTTGAAAAAATCAACTCACCCCTGACATTTGAACGGTGGATGAAGCCCCATAATCAATACTTGTCTTTTGCCGTCCTGTTCGGTATTCCCGGCATGCTATGGATCATATTTGCCATGGTATATCCGCCATTGAAAAACAAATGCTACCAGCATTTTCCCTGTATTGCATTCTTTGTGATCCTCACCATTTCCATGCTCAACGAAGATACCATCGACACGCAGGCGGGCTTGTCGTTCTTTGTTTTTTTCTACAATTATTTTGTTTTCCTGAAAGAAGAAACCTAAAAAGGATAACAAATACCCTGTTTTGTTTTGGAAGCCCGGAGAGTAGGCCTTAAAGACATTTCATACATTTGACAAT
>SKTQ01000080.1 GCA_007122505.1 Bacteroidales bacterium
AGTTTTCCACCTTGTCGGGAACTTTGACAATCGATGACCCGGAAGCTACAGAGACCACATTGACTTTTGAGCCTTATTCGCTTCCCATTGGAGAATACACATTCACCGCAACATTGTATGAGCCTTTAGTATCCAATGAAGAGACCCTTTGCTCAACAACCATTTCGGTGGAAGACCTTTTTGTAAGACCACCGGTGTATGTTGTTTTCCAACCATTTTATAAAAAAAACATTGACGGATACATCTATGATATCCCCGAACAACAACAAGAAGGAACACCGCCGATGATCATCAATGTGCCCGTTTCTATAGGTATGGACAGTCAGCTGTGGATTGATTTCAGCGATGAAGTAACAGATAGTCAAGGCCGGCCACTTTCAAATGCTATTGAGGGAGAGTTTATTTTTCTTTGGAAAAAAGTAAATGATGTTTGGCAGAGTGTTGATATTAAGCTCTCATGGAATACAGTGTATCCCCCCGGCGGCTACCAGGTTTTCAGGCGTGCAGTCGTACTTCCCTATGACTTTGTGAATGATGTCCCTGTTGCCCTGGACTGGGATACGGAATATATGCTTTCTCACAACAACATTTACAAGGCAACTTGCGGTATGTCTCAACCCGTTGAATACAGACTGTCGGCCATAAAAAACGAAAATGGCGATTATACTTTGGATGAAGCCAGCATCAATGCCTATGGGAAAAGCAACATTGTATATTTCAAAACAATGTCGGAACAATATGCCAACCTTCCCTCAGTATATCCATCAGGAGAAAACCAAAGATGCGAACAACTATACATTGAATTTGCCAATCCGGTCAGGTATCCGGTATATCAGCTTATTGCGCCCGGCAGTAACTTAAGCGGCAAATTTCAGATGGAAAAACGATCAGATGTTTCCAGTGAATGGATAACGGTTGATATGATTGAACAAGTTATTCCATCAGCATTTGAACCTCTTAACGGGCAAAATAATGTTGAAGGACCTACGCGTATGGATTTTGTTTTGGGCAGGGAATTGGATTATGGTATGGAATATCGCATCCGGATGACACCTTCGGATGTACAGGGAGATATCGTTTATGGCTTTTGGGATTTGGTTCTTGATATTCCAGTCCTGGCAGATGAATACTTTTTTGACACTGCTACCAATGGCTTGGGTAAGGGTTGGAACTGGTCTTCCCCGAGATACTATCCGATCCGCTTTCAACTTGAGCCCTGGCCTGCGGATTGGTTTGGTGATCAGACACCTGCAGCTGCCACCATGAACAACATAATGTTTTCGGGCGAACAGGCGGATGAGTTTGCAGAACTGATTACCTGTGTAATATCGGACCCAACAGAACCGGAACCTTCTTGCGATTTGGTTAAAAGAGAGTTGCCATATTATATTGATTTTTATGGCGGAAGCTTTACAGTTTCTGCCCAGGACGGAAAAGGCTACCACTGGACAGGCTGGAAAGCAAGTCGTGACGGCGGCTTGTCATTTGAAGAACTGCCTGTTGAAAGAACCTCTGAAGACCCAGTATGGTGGAAAGCCGGTTATGATTATTTTCCACAATCTTTTACATGGCATCCCGATACAATCACTCGTACACATCCGGATGTGGAAGGAGAACAAGTATGGCTGTTCCCTGACTGTGAAGAAGAATTGGTTTTTGTAGCGAAATTTGCAAAAAACCAATATGTGGTTCATGCATTGCCCAAGGAATACAACACAACCCCACCTGCCATTAACAATGAATGGGGAGAGGTGAGCGTTTCAGGAACACCCCTGCATGGTGAAACCATAACCATAGAAGCCACTCCCAAACCCGGCTATTACTTTAAAGGATGGAACCTCGACCAATTGCCTGAGTCACTAACCGGAGAAATCACATTTCAATATACCCCGCCGGTTGTGGAAGAGATCATGGATCCGTTAAACCATACGGCAGTGTTGTCAATTGAACTACTCGGTGATTTTGACAACGGAGCGGAGTTTATAATCTATGCTGTTTTTGATGTGTTTTATCCCAACCTGTTTGCCGCCATACAAGGACACGATTTCAATGGGGGAAATATGCCAAATATCGCCGATTTGGAGTTTTCAACCCTTTATTCCCAAAATATACTGGAAACAGGAGAAGAACCCAAAGGTACATTCCCGTTTGATCAGCCTGATACAACACCTTTACCTGACCAATGGAATGCCTATGATTATATTGTGTTTCAGTACGGCAACCCGGATAACAACAGCCAACCCGCCATGGTCATTATCAATCACAACGATGTGCCCTGTATACATCAGGGCCAGTTCCTCCGGTGGGAACGGTTTGACTGGACAGAAGACCCTGGTAGCGGACTCGGTTACGTCGGATGGAGAACCCTGACTGCTGAGGATGGCATCGTATTCTCTGGTGATTATGACCAAATAATCAGCTTTATACCAACACAAAATTACAGACTGCGTGCACAATATGCCTATCGTGAAGATATTGGTGTGGATGTGGTTGTTTTTCAAAATGAGAGCTATACATACGGTGATGACCATGGCCCGATCAATCATGGGAATGCTACCATTCAGGTGAAGTACGTTGGCGAGAAAGAAGATGGACGTATTGGTGATCGCTGGGTAAACGGCATTCCTGACCCGAACAATAACGTCTATTCTTTGCCGCTTGCTGAGTCACAATTCTCCCCAAATGACATTCTTGAAATTACAGTATTCCCGGAAGAAAATTATTTCACCTTTTACTGGAAGGATATGCACGGAAATGAGATTGTTTCGGATGAGTGCTCCCCTTATGACTATGGGATTGAGCTCATTAACAGAAAAAGCAGCGGTGGATCCGCTGATCGCTCCGTATGGCACTACACCGTGGGTTGTCCAGAAAATGAAGTTCTTCAGGCCGTCTTAAAACTAAACAGATATCATGTGCATATTACAGCAGAAGATTCTGAGGGTGTACTATTGACAGATCAGGGCGAAATCACCCTGCTTCCGATGTATAACCCGGCAAGCCGGAAGTTTGACTGTGATGTTGCATTTGCCTATGGCCTCGGATTTGAAAGATTCCCGGTACCGGATGCTCCGGAGGAGGAGTTTAAGGGTTATTTTGAGAACTATGTGAACGGCCTGAATACGTATTCAAACTTTGAAGCCACCGCATCTGCACTTATGAATGACCCTGAAAACCAACAAGTCTGGGCATTTGTTGAATGGCAGGAAAAAGCAAACGAAGAATGGGTAACCTATTCAACAGATGAAAATATTACTGTTGATGAAATCAATAAAAACCTGAGGCTGCGCGCATTGTTCGAAAATACCTTTGAAGCCCCAAAATATCTGTTGACCATTACTGACAACATCCCTGATTTTAATGCTGAATACTTCCTGATGCCGGAATCTGCAGAGCAAAAATATGTTGAGAACACCATAATTACACTTGAAAATGGTTTTGTTGCCGGCTATGATTTTCAGCAGTGGCTATTGTTGGAAGGAATGAACCTTCTTGATAATGAAGGAGAGCCGGACATTAACACATTTGTAGAGCTGGAGACTTTCCTGGATCATAACTGGGATGATGAACAGGATTCGCTGGAAGAAGCACTTCAGTTATTCCTGGAACAACCTGTTCTGGTATTTAAAATGCCCGCGGCTGAAAACGGCGTGAGCATCCAGGCAGTTTATGAGTTGCACCAATATCAGATTACTCCCATGGTGCGTACACATATGACACCACACCTTATTGATTGTCTGATTATAGACAATATGTTAGGCGGACAGGCCCACGATAATACACCTGAAGGAACAGCCCAATACCATTATGGTGATTTAGTCAGACTCAGGGCAAAGGCAAATGCAGGCTTTACCCTCGTTAACTGGATGTTCGGTGAAATAAATGTTTGTAATGAAGAGGGATATTCTTGTGCTTCAAACAACGCTGTCACCGGCATACAGATAAATCCATTTGACTTGAGCCCTCACGGTTCAGGAGATGGATGGGTCGAATTCCCGTTCAGGATTCCAAGGGTGGATCAACGACACCTCCAGGAAGGCATTGGCTTGCCTGTTTATGCAGTATTTGCAGAAAGTCCGCAAACAA
>SKTQ01000072.1 GCA_007122505.1 Bacteroidales bacterium
AGCAACCGTTCGGCGGCCATCAGGTTCTCATTGTCGCCCTGGTCTTTTGCGGCAAAGCTTACCATGATATCTTCATAGCCGGTTGTCGGGATATGAATAAAGAGGGTGTTTTCGCCACCATCACCGGTGAAAGGCTGTCGAACCTGGATGCCGCGCATACCTGATTCTTCATAAGGTATCCAGCTATTGCCCTGGGGACGGTAGTTGATAGCCGTGGGTGCATTTCTGCGCTCCATAGAAGCTTTGCGCCAGTTGGGATGCTCGGGGTCAAACGGGTAACCGGCCAGGGCAGAGTGGTAGGTAATAACCGCACCCTCAACCATGTTAAATGTGGGATCAATACTCTCCAAAGGTGTATTATTGGGAAGATCACCGCCAAAAAACCAGAAATGGATCAGCTGAGCCTCCATATTCTTGCCGCTAAGGACTTCCTGTTGTTTCAGGTTGAGAAAATGATCTTCGCCTGCGTATAGGCTGGTGTAAGAAGGTTTGGAAATGGCCATGCCGGAAAGCATCACACCAAAATACAGAAGCAATAAGAAGGAAATAGGTTGTTTCATAGCGGTTTTTCCGACAAAGTTAGGGCTAATTCGTGATATAAAAAAAACCGCGGTCATTATTCGACCACGGTTTTGTGAAACTAGAAATTACTTTCGCAACGGTTATGGGATAATCACCCGCATACTTACCGATTGTCCGGTGGTGGCAGAAATACCCCTTACGATATGTACACCGGAGCTGAATATATTGGTAGGAATGGTCAGCTCTTTGCCATTCAATGATGATTGATAAACAAGCTTTCCGGATATGTCATAGATACGGATCAGCATATTGGGTTCATTGACCATGATGTTGAAATGATCGCTTGCCGGGTTGGGAAAGACCTGCATGGAGGGTGCAAGATGATCCATATCGGTCACCGATACATCGTCGCTGAGCGCCCTGCCATCAAGTGTCAGGTTGTCAAAACGGTTGTTGCCGCTTTCGTTATCGTTCCCTTCACCCACAAACAGCACTTTGAAATGCAGATCGGGGTTGTCATTGGCCTCTTCATATGCGCTTAGGTCAATCATCACTTCAGCGAAAGGCGGTTCCTCTTCCTCATAAAACGGAAGATAATAGGCTTCTTTTACCAGCGTCCATGTATCTCCTGCATCCGGTGAGAAATAAAACTCCTGTTCCTGGTTACCGTTTTCTGTCCTGGTAACGGCGAAGATAACTTCAAGGTCTGCAAAGCCGGTTGAGGGTGCGGCGATCAGCAGGATTCTGTCGATGGATGGATTTCTGACCCTGAGCACACCGCCCTGGTCGGGCTCCTGTCCAAGCCGCAGGTTAAAGTTCGACACCGGATTCGATCCGCTGTATGCTCTGTTATCCATGTACCCGGGGCCTTCTCCCGGATAAGTGATTAATCCTTGTCCAACCAGTGAGAAATCCGATTCGACTTCCTCCAATGTGCCACCGGGTAGTTCGTTGAAGTGCCAGTAGTGAATCAGCCTGAAGTCGCCCAGCGCTTCAAAGTTTGCCACTACGGTCAGGTCTTCAGCAGGCATAATCAGTGTATATTCTGCATTTTCGCTGACCTGATCACCATCCACCGACCAATGACTGAAAGTATAACCATCATTTGCTTCTGCAGTGATGGTGACTTCTTCACCGGCTGCGTAATCACCGCCTCCGGTCAGAACGCCTGCTCCGGGCGGGAAAGATTCCAATGTCAGTGAATACATGCGAAGCAGTACATCAAATTCACCACTGACTGCGCTTGCCAGATCATCGGCTGTCGCATGGATACTTACACCACTTTCTGCAACATCGTAGAGCACACCCTCAATGGTAACCGAAAAACTTCCTTCTTCAATGATCCCTGAAAGATTGCCCCCGAGATTGCCGTTTCCGGTTGCCAGGGTGAGGGTAACCTCAGTATCTTCCTCAACCGCAGCCGGTATATTGTCGTCATTCAAGGCATGTATGGTAACACTAAATGCCTCATTCATGTAAACCGTCTCACCATTATTGATATCCGTGAAATGTAACTTGCTAGGAGGTGCATCCGTCTGAATCAGTTTTCCATCAAGAGTCAGGTTGTCGAAACGCTGGTTTCCGCTGCTATTGCCGGCACCTTCGCCAACAGCCAATATCTTGAAATGCAATTCACTATTGTTATTTGCTTCCGGATAATCGGTCAGGCTGATGACTTTATGCAAATATATGCCCAGATCGTCCTCAAGTTCAGGAACGGCATAGGCTTCACCTACCAGTACCCAGGAATCTCCATTGTCTGGCGAGAAATAAAATTCCTGCTCCTCTGCACCATTTGATGTGCGGGTAGTGGCAAAGGTAACAACCAGGTCTTCATATCCTGTTGACGGAGCTGCAATGATCAACTCCCTGGTATCGGCGGGGTTTCTGACGCGCAGCACAGCACCCTGATCCGGTTCCTGTCCCATGCGCAAATTGAAGTTAGATACCGGATCCTGCGGGCGGTGTGTCCTGAAATCCATATAACCGTCACCCGTACCGGGGTAACTGATTGCACCCTCACCAACCAATGAATAATCTGAGGGAACAACATCATTTTCATCAATAAGCTGATCATTAAAATGCCAATAATGAATCAATTCAAGTCCGAGAGGGCTTCCTTCAAGTGTAAGGTTGTCGAAACGGTTGTTTCCGCTGGGGTTATCGGCCCCTTCTCCAACAAAAAGGATTTTAAAATGCAGGTGCGGATTGTCGTTTACGACGCTGTATTCTGTAAGGTCAATTACTTTGTGCAGATAGATACCCAGATCGTCTTCCAGTTCAGGGATGTCATAGGTATCGCCAACCTGTTCCCAGGTAAGGCCATTGTCATGGGAAAAATAAAATTCCTGTTGTTGTGCACCATTTTCCGTGCGGGTGGTGGCAAAGGTCACAACCAGGTCTTCAAAACCCGTTGAGGGGGCTGCAATGATCAATTCCCTGGTGTTGGCGGGATTTCTTACGCGCAAAACAGCACCCTGATCGGGTTCCTGCCCCATTTGCAGGTTAAAGTTCGATACGGGATCCTGCGGCCTGTGCGTCCTGAAGTCCATGTATCCGGCACCTGTACCGGGATAAGTGATCATTCCCTGCACCAGGGCGGAGTAGTCGGCCGGTACTTCGTCGTCCTCTGTAATGATCTGGTCGTTAAAATGCCAATAATGGATAAGGCCTTCGGGAGCATCACTGGCGATCCGTTGAGCAGGTGCGGAATCTTTATTTTCAGCACGCTGCATATGCAATTGCGCAAAACTTTCATTAACAAAAAAGAAAGTTACAACAAAAGCAAAAACTAAAAAATGTAGCTTTTTTTTCATGATTTTTGGGTTTTAATGAAAATGATTAAGTATTTTTAGATTAAGTATTTTCAGACGAAAGACAAATGTAGCCTGATTTATTGAGCAATTACTTGTGGCAATATGATATTTTTGTTATGATTTCACACCTGTATTGCCATTAAGGGTCAAAATATGCCAAACACCCCATCAGGTGTAATGCCCAAAAACCTGAACCAGGTTTCACCCATGATGATATTAAGCACCCAGCCGATCACCATCATGGTAATTCCAAATCTGAAAGCATTTGACAGGGTGTACATATCGGTTTCGTATAGGAGCGCTGCCGGTTTACTGTTGAACGGAAGCACGTACACGTGTTCGATCATAAATGCTACGGGGAGTGCAAGGCTTACAATAGGAAACCCGAATCGGCTTGCCACGCCGATGGCGATGGGCACAAATATCATGGCGCGCATGGTTTTCGACTGAAAAACAAGGGCGCTGAATACCATTACACCTGTGAGCAGCACGTAAAGCTTCCAGAATTCGGTTTCTTCACCGATACCAAGACTATCGAAAAAGGCATTTATTGAAATAGACGGCAGATCTGTAATTCCGAATCCCGCGCCCAGGGTATAGGCACCTGCAGAGAACAGCAGGAGGTGCCAGGGGATGTCCACATCGTTCCATTTTACGATGCCAATGCGGGGTAGCAGTGCGACAATGCCACCAACAAAGGCAACGGCTGTAGCGCTGATTCCATG
>SKTQ01000236.1 GCA_007122505.1 Bacteroidales bacterium
AAGTCCTGATTAAAAAAGTAGCCGGGACCGGGCAGTTCAACGCGTATGGCGTATAAACGCTTCGTCCCCTGGTTGTTGGATAAATCTCCATCGCCGTCCAACATGAGCTCATAGTCCAGAATATGGCGACCATAGGTGTTAAGGTCAAGGTTAAATGTCATTTCGGCCTCTCCAAGTACCGGTATCTCAGGTACATTCATGGTGATAGTCTGTGGTTCTCCCACTCCGCTTGTTTCAATTTCCAGAACGGATTCCGGGAGGGTTTGGCTGCCGAGGTTCCGGATCACGGCAACCACAGGGGTTTCATCACTAAAGAGACATGGGTCTGTATCGGTGCGGATGGCAAAAACCGAACCGTCAGTTTCGTGGGCTTTACGCAAAGAAAAATCATCCATAAAAATATATCTGCGATGGGGTTCGCTAATGGCGTGGAAAGCAAAGTAATACAAACCCTCTTCCGGCACGGTGAAGGCATAACTCACCCGCCGGTATTGGTAGTTATATATCTCATCCTTCACATCAAACACTTCCACCAGATCATCAGGATGCGGCTGTGACGCAATGCCAAAACGCATACTTTCGGCATAATCGCCGTCAAAAACACGGTAAAAGTAGCTGGCCACATACACAGTGTCCGGCATGAGATGGGCACAACTGGAAAATAACCAGTCATCGGCTGCACTATTTGGGTTAAAGGTATAAAACATCATCCGGTTCCCTGAGTAGGAAAAAGCAGTATAGTTCACACCGAGGTTCCATGTGTAGCCATCGTTGTTGGCATCCACCACCGTCCAGCCTGTCTCTTCCAGTTCGCTGTATTTTTCAAAAGTGATGTAAATATTGCCTGCCTCCGGATTCATGAGTGTGGAGAAGAACTCTATTTCAGCCTGGTTGTTACCTGTTTCCGGTTCATTCACTTCGGGCGGCAGGCTGATGGAAGCGTTTATCTTGTACTTACCATACATCTGTAAATCAGCAAATATCTCAACAGATTCAGTTTGGCCAACAGCCATAAACTGCGTAACTGTTTCCTGCCCCGAGCTGCTGATCTGTCCGTTAGGTTGTGTGACATGCCATTCAACGGTTACCGGGTGATCAAGGGCCTGATTTCCGGAATTGCGGAAAGTAATATGCACGGGTGTTTCGTCAGAGAAATGGCAAGGATCTTCCATGACCTCAATATTATCCAGGGCCACATCAACGTCGTGGTTTCTTTTGATCTCAAAATCATCCATGTATATCCATCCTTCATCTGCATCGCTATGGGCGTGGAAACCAATATAATAGATTCCGTCAGTTGGCGGTGCAAAAGTCACTACCGCTTTCTGGTAGTTCAGGCCAGTGCTGAAGGTATCATGCCACAGGAATTGTTCCATGGATTCGGAGCTTTGATCATCACCAAGATAAACCGACATTCTCTCAGTAGCATTGGTGGTACGACCGGTATAATAGAAAGTCAGCAGGTAATTCTCTCCTTCCTGCATGATCAGGCAGTTGGAGAACAGCCAGTCATCGGCTGGGTTGACCAAGCTGCGGCCACTGCGCATGGATATTTCACCACTCATAGCGAAATTGGCATGTTTACGCATCGACCATGTGATGGGTGTGCCGCCGTCACTGTAGTCGTCGTTGGCGTTTTCGTACCACCATCCGGTTTTGGGGTCAACCAACGCACTATGCCCGTCAACATGGACCATCTCAAAATCATTGAAATATACATCACCTGTGGTAAGGTCCACGGTTGTATTGCGCATTTGGGTTTGATAAACATTGTTATCCGGATTTTCATCACCGGCTAAAATCACTTCTGCATGCAAATCGAAAATGGTATTGAGTTGACTGAGGTCCACATAAAACTGCAGTGTGTCGCGTTGGGTGAGTGCCAGTGTTTGGTCAGATAAGAGGGTGTAGCTGAGGGTGTCGGCACCGGGACTGCTAACGGTAAGCTCTACCTGTGCATTTGCCAGATCTTCCACACCTTTGTTTTCGATCACTACCTGCACGGGTGTTTGTTCGGTGAATGCATTGCAACCCCATGTTTGCTGGATGATATCAAGTGCGGCCGCGTCGTAATCAAGCACGGTTTCAACAGTGAAATCATCCACATAAATCTGAAAAGTATTTGGCCCAGTGTAGTCTGTATAAAGCC
The DNA here is from genome assembly GCA_007122505.1 of Bacteroidales bacterium. Taxonomy (GTDB): domain Bacteria; phylum Bacteroidota; class Bacteroidia; order Bacteroidales; family UBA7960; genus PUPG01. The sequence goes on from SKTQ01000236.1 coordinate 2,150, forward strand.
CGAAATGGAATTCACCGCTGTAGGGCACCTGAAACACGATTTCGTGGGGCAGATAATCGAAGGTATTGACGATTACCGTATCCAGCAGCGCGACGGATCCCTCAGGTGTGGCTTCATCCATCAGATGGATCGTGAACTCTTCATGGTTATTGGTTCCTTTGGTGGCTTTATAAAAGTGTATTCGATAATACACGCCTTCTTCCATAGTAAAACAATTACTAAATGCCCAATCGTCAGGGTCGGCTTCGAAGCGGTACATATTCAGACTATTTGGCGGGCTGTGTGCATGCCCGGAGAGCTGGCCCATCCGCCACCCAGTACTACCTCCGCTGTTGGTGTGCACATCCCATCCCATTTCCTGCAAAGTCCCCACGTTATTGAAATCAGTGAAGTAGTTTTCATATGCCATGTTGATGCTGTTGTTATTCACAAAGATCGTCAGACTGTCGTTGTGCGGATTTTCATCACCGGCCAGATGGGTTATCAGCATAACGGAATAGGTTCCGTGCAGGCTGAGGTCGGCAAAGAATTCATAATCGTATGTTGCGCCGGGTTCAAGTATCTGGTTATGATGGTAAGTATAACTGTTTTCTATTTCTGTGGGAATGTGGGTTACAATGAGTTCCACGTCGAAATCCTGCTGCGGGTCCAGTCCGTTATTGAGGAAAGTGGTGTTTACGGGAGTTTCTTGCGAAAAATCACAACCCTGTGCTTCTACGACAATTGCAGAGGGTAACAGATCGGCAAACAGGATGCGTTCAACAAAAATATTGTCTAAGTAAATAAAACGGTGGTCGGCCGGGCTATACACGTGGAATGCAAGGTAATATGTCCCTTCTTCCTGCACGGCAAACTGTACCTGTTCGGTGTTGAATGCTTCATTGCTGAAATCGGCAAGATCGGTGAGTTCTATAGAGAAATCTTCATGATGCGGTGATGTACCGATCAACACGCGCATGCTCTCCGGGTGGTCTTCATCCCACGCACGGTAATCAAAGCTCAGGCGGTAGTTTTCACCTTCCAGCAAGTAAAAACAGGAAGTGATCAGCCAGTCGTCGGCATCTTCCATGGTTTCCACTCCATCATTGCCGGGGTTAAGTTTGCCATAACGCATGGAATTAAATCCGCTGCTTGCAAACTGGTTCGGCCCGGTGGCAATACGCAGCATCCATCCGGATGCATTATCATTTGCATTAACCACATGCCAGCCTAGATCTTCAATATACAGGATTTCATCAAAATCGGTATGATACACTTCGTCGCTTACCGGCCAGTTTACCGATACCACATTCCTAACAAATGTGTTGTTGGCGGGCAGTTGGTCTCCCGGATAGCTTACGGTGGCAGAAAACTCGAACTGCAAGCCCTGGGTTAGATTTGGAAATACCTCCAGGATGGTATCAAGACCGGATGCCAGTTCATCCACAAAAAATGAGTCGCTGTCCACTACTACACCGGCAGCATCTTTAACCTGCCAGCTTACCGGTATCTGTTCAGCCGGTTGCTGTCCAAAATTTGCCAGTACAATGTGGGCCGGTGTTGCTTCGGAGAAGTTACATCCTGCATCCATGATGTATGCATTGTCGATGGCAAGGTCGATGGCTCTTTCGGCAATTCCGGATATGACCAGCGAAAAAGGCTGCCTTTTGTTTGTCGCATTAATGGGGTCAACAATGGAATCTTTGTGGGATACCTGTACGAGGTATTGCCCCGGTTCCGGGAAGAATATCTCAATTTTTTCCACGTTGTCAACCACATTATCCCCCTGTGTAGCCGGGGCGGAAGGGTTATCGGGATCAAGTTTCCATGGGTAAAATACTTCATCGTCCGACAGGCGTGTGATCCTTAAGTCAAGATCATTAACCAGCATGGGTGTGCGGTCATTGAGTGCCGGTTCCAGTGGTG
>SKTQ01000119.1 GCA_007122505.1 Bacteroidales bacterium
CCCTACAATAACTATATCATTGTTGATTCAGATAGTTGGACAGAACACTGGCAAATTGTTGAAGCGGCCAACACCACCAATATTGGAGAATATATTTTCTCGTTACGAAACACCGTGGAAGACGGCGGTCATATACTCTTAGACAACGTTAGCATTGAAGAGTACGAAGAAATAACAGACCCCACCGAGGTTGCTAATATTGCGGCTTTGCGCGAGGGTGACATAGGCGGGCTATATCAAATCACAGGAGAAGTTATTCTGACATTCCAGACAGATATGCGTAACCAAAAATACCTGCAGGACACAACCGGTGCCATCCTCATTGATGATAATAATGGTGTGATAACCACCGGATACAATTTGTATGACGGAATAACGGGACTTACCGGAACGCTCGGGACATACCAGAATATGCTGCAACTGGTGCCATCTGTTGACCCTGGTGCTGCTACGACCACCGGCAATGTTGTGGAGCCGGCAGAGGTCAGCCTTGCAGACTTTGACCAGGCATATGAAGCCATGCTGGTGCGTATCACCGGCGTAACCATTGATCCCGGGGCCCACGAAACCTTTCAGACGGCAAGCAGCTACCCCTTATCAGACGCAACGGGTACCGGCATCCTTCGCACACAGTATGATGACCTGAATTATCTTGGACAACCCATCCCTGACGGAACGCAAAATATCACGGGAGTGGTGCACCAGCGTTTTGAAGATACCCGCCTGGTCCCACGTTCTCAAGATGACTTTGAAGAACTGGCCGAACCAAGCCTCACTGCAAACCCCACCACCCTCACAGACTTTCAATATATTGCCGGTGAAGGGCCTTCTGGGGAGCAGGCTTTTACAGTAAGCGGCAGCCACCTGGAACCCGCTGACGGCAATATCACGGTAGCGGCAGGGACATATTTCGAGATATTTTTAGAAGGAGAACGCGGATTTACCGATTTCACCAACATACCTTACAGTGGTGGCAATCTGGCACCAAGCACCGTTTTTGTGCGCCTGAAAGAGGGCCTGGGAGAAGGCAGTTATACCGAAGACATTGAGATAAGCGGCGGGTCGGCAGAAGCTGTAACAGTTTCCGCAACAGGCTCGGTCGTAGTGCCACCCACACTACCTTATGCACAAGACTTTGACGGATTTGTCAGCGCAGAGGCCCTCCCAATTGGATGGAGCGTATCCGACGACACCTACGGTGGTGACTGGGGAACGGGTACCGGTGCAGGACTGCGCGGCAACGCACAGGTGCTCGGGTATCAGCATACTGCAGCCACAGGTGTGTTTACCGCTGAATTGACACTGTTGAACAATACAGGGCAAACCATTACTGACCTGGATGTTTCATATTTGGGGATGGTAGAGAGGGAAACAGAGGGACGCTCACCGGAATGGACAGTAACAGTAGCAGGGTCAGAAGTACCCGCACTGTTTTATACCACTGCAAATGGCGTGGATGAGTTGTTGCAAGCCACCGTACACGGGCTGAATATTGCCCCTGATGCCGCATTTACCATCAGCTGGTCTTCTGACAGAGGTCTGCCCTCAGGAGCAAGCAAGCAGATAGGCATAGGAAATGTGACGGTGGATGTTGGTGAAGAACCCGATGTGGCCGCACCGGTGCTTAGTCCGGGTGCGGGTTTTTTCTTTGATGACCTCATCGTGTTTGTAACCAACAATAACGATTACCCTCCCGGAGTTTCCGTATTCTATACCACCGACGGACAGGCCCCTGACATGGGCAGCGAAACATACGACCACAATCAAGGTATCTTGCTTGAAGACGGACATGGCACAATCACGCTGAAGGTGATTGCCATTGATACTGGCACGGGTGTAGAAAGCAGCATCACCACAGCTGAATATATCTTCCCCTTGAATGTGAACAATATCGCCGAACTTCGCAATATCCGCGGAAGCACACTCTATCGGCTCACCGGCGAAGCTGTACTCACTTTCCAAACCATCAACCGGAATCAGAAATATATTCAGGACGCAACGGGAGCCATCCTGATTGATGACAACCAGACTGTGATCACCACCGGCTACAATATCTACGATGGCATTACCGGCATTGTGGGCAGTCTCTCCACTTATGCAGGCATGCTGCAGTTTGTGCCGGCCTTAGACCCCGGAGATCCAAGCAGCACAAACAATACGGTGACACCACAGGATATATCATTGAACGAACTCACCGATGATTATCAGGCAATGCTTGTCAGGGTCACCAGTACGTTAATCAATCCCGGCGGTGATGATGTTTTTGAGGAAGGGAAGAGTTACACGCTTACAGACGCCGATGGCACAGGAATCCTTCGTACAGCATATCCGGACCTGAACTACATTGGTGAATCGATACCTGCTTCACCACAAAACCTGACAGCAGTGGTCCTCCGGTTTAGTCAAAATCTGCAACTGGTACCACGTTCTCTTGATGACTTTGAGGAGCTGGGCGAACCAAACCTCACGGTAAACCCTACGACCCTCAAAGGCTTTCAATATATAGCAGGTGAAGGGCCATCAGGTGTGCAATCATTTACAATTAGTGGCAGCTACCTGATGCCTGGTGTCGGCAATATAAGCGTATCGGCAGGGACATATTTCGAAGTATCTGTGGAAGGGCGCAGTGGATTTGCCGATTTTGTCAACATATCTTACAGCAATGGCAGCCTTGCCCCAACTACCATAAACCTGCGTATGAAAGAAGGACTACCAGAAGGCAGCTATTCAGAAGACATTGTCATAAGTGGCGGGTCGGCCCCTGATATAACAGTTTCAGCATCAGGTGCTGCAGTAGTACCACCTACACTACCATATGCGCAAAGCTTTGAAGAGTTCGTAAGTGCAGAAACCCTTCCCTTTGGATGGGCCGTATCAGACAACACCTACGGTGGTGACTGGGGTACCGGCTTTACAGCAGGTTTGCGAGGTAATGCCGGGGTTCTGGGCTATCAGCATACAGCAACCACCGGTATCTTTATGGCTGAATTATCAATATGGAATAACACAGAACAGACCCTCACAGATCTTTATGTCTCATACATCGGTATGGTAGCCAGAGAAACAGAAGGCCGCTCTCCGGAGTGGACGGTAGTTGTAGCGGGAGTGGAAGTGCCAGAACTATTTTACTCTACCGAAAATGGAGTGAATGAGTTCCTGGAAGCCACCATCCATGACCTGAACATTCTCCCTGGTGAAGTTTTTACTATTTACTGGTATTCAGACCGTGGCCTGCCGACAGGCTCAAGCAAGCAGATTGGTATCAGTGATGTATTTGTGGATGTGGGAGAAGATCCAGTGGTAGATGAATATCTGCTCACACTGGTTCCCAATCCGCCTGCAGGCGGCGATGTTACTGGTGAAGGTATTTATCAGGCCGGTTCTGTAGTAATGATACAGGCAACCCCAAATCCGGGCTGGCAATTCAACCAATGGTCAGGTGACATCCAGCATGTGGCAGACCCGGATGCCGCCCAAACATTTTTGATAATGCCTGAAAACGATGTGACCCTCTTTGCTAACTTTATGCTACTTACCTATGAGATAACAGCAGAAGTACAACCACCTGATGGAGGTGAAATTACAGGCACAGGAGCATATAACCACGGAGAAACTGTTACACTTCAAGCCATTGCCAATACAGGTTTTCAATTTATTGGATGGACAGAAAACGGCACACTGGTATCTGTGAGCGAGCAATACAGCTTTACTGCAATGGCAGACAGACACTTGGTTGCACAATTTGACCAGCTTTTATATAACCTCACGGTTTTTGCTGAACCTCCGGAAGGCGGCAGCGTTAGCGGCGCAGGAACCTACAGCTTCGAAGACATCGTAGAAGTGGAGGCCATCCCCAACACCGGATGGCTGTTCACCGGATGGACAGGAGACATCCAGTACCTTGAGGATGAAACGGCAGCAGCCACCACACTCACCATGCCCGCCGGTGATGTGGAACTTACGGCCCATTTCCAGCTTGAAGATTATACACTTAGCATCGATGCCCAGCCTCCGGAAGGGGGCAGCGTAAGCGGCGCA
>SKTQ01000232.1 GCA_007122505.1 Bacteroidales bacterium
TATATCCACGAAATTGGCGGTCAGTTCAAGGTCGTGGCCGGGCATGGAGAAGATGTAGAGCGAATCCCTGCTGACCTCTTCATCATCCTGGTTGGTCCAGTTCCGGAAGCGCCATCCCTGGCCGGCGGGAATGGCGGCGAGGGTAATGATGTCGCCCGGATCAAAGTGCGATTGATCGGGTGTTACCGTTACCGAACCGGCACTGGGAATGGGAGAGATGTGAATGGTGAGGGTGTGCTGGCCGATGTCATCGCGCTGTATACCGGTTTCCGTCAGCAGAACCTCCCCGGCAGACAGACCCCAAACGGGTTTTGTGCCGGTGGCGGTCATTGTGAGTATTCCCAATATAAAAACCGGCAGAAAGTATAGTTGTTTCATACGGTGATGGACAAAAACCACAAACAGCCGCCAGATGCGGCGTTGATCACAGATCCGTTTGTCTTTCCGTTGTTTCGGACCCGGAACCTTTATGCAAAAGTAACAAAAAATCGTAGCAATGTTTTTATGTGAACTTATTAATCGGTTGCATTGGTGGGAGAGGGTGCGGTGGGTAGTAGAAGTAATTAGTAAGAAGTAATTAGTAAGCAGCAAATGCAATTTTCCCTAAAAATCCGCCGGATACGTTGTATAGGCAGGGCTTGACCTGTCCAAATAACCAACGTTTGTCAATTTGTTTATATACAGTGTTTTAGAACTTAAAACTATGTTCAGGTTTTTACTCAGGAGTTTTTGTGATTTTTGACGGGACACCCATTTATAATCAAACACAATTATATATGTTTGTTTGTCAGAAGTTTACAGATTAGACAAATTTTTTATCCGGATGTCAGGTGCTGTGCCGAGGTAACGGATATTCAACAACAACTATACCGGTTAAGCGGAGATTTATTCTCATTCATTCGTGTATTCGTGGCTTATTTTTTCTTGCCACGAATGCACGAATACTTTTTTATTCTTTATTCGTGCATTCGTGACTTATTTTTTTGGCCACGAATGCTCGAATACTTTTTTATTCTTTATTCGTGTATTCGTGACTTATATTTTTGGCCACGAATGCTCGAATACTTTTTTAATTCTTCATTCGTGTATTCGTGGCTTATTTTTTCTTGCCACGAATGCTCGAATATTTTTCCTGTTTTCCGGATTTAAGTCTTTGCGTTCTTGGCGAGGAAAAAAAACTATAAAAAGATTTCTCACTGAATGGTTTTGCGTGGGTTATCAAACCTTTTCCCAGCTGAAATATCAAATAATCTTCGTAAATTCGTGGAAATTTTTTTGCCCGAACCGCAAAACCGATGAATGAAAACCTGGACCCTTCTGCCGACAAATTAACCAGGGAGGAACGTATCATAGAACAGACGCTCCGTCCCGGGAGCTTTTCCAGCTTTACCGGTCAGTTCAAGGTGGTTGAAAACCTGAAGGTGTTTGTCGGGGCAGCGTCGCAGCGCAACGAAGCCCTCGACCATGTGCTGTTGCACGGCCCGCCCGGACTGGGCAAAACGACCCTGGCGCACATCATTGCCAATGAAATGGGTGTGGGTATCAAGGTGACCTCCGGCCCGGTGCTCGATAAACCCGGTGACCTCGCAGGACTGCTTACCAACTTAGAGGCCCGCGATGTGCTCTTCATCGACGAGATACACCGCCTGAGTCCGGTTGTGGAAGAGTATCTCTACTCCGCCATGGAGGACTTCCGTATCGACATCATGATTGAGACAGGGCCCAACGCCCGCAGCATCCAGCTCACCCTGCACCCGTTTACGCTCATCGGTGCAACCACACGCTCCGGCCTGCTTACTTCGCCCCTGCGCGCCCGCTTTGGGATCACCTCAAGGCTCAATTATTATGACGCCAAACTCTTGCACAGCATCATCAAGCGGTCGGCAGGCATCCTGAAAGTAAAGATCAGTGACGAAGCCGCCGAGGAGATATCGCGACGAAGCCGCGGAACCCCGCGTATCGCCAATGCTCTCCTCCGAAGGGTGCGTGACTTCGCCCAGGTGAAAGGCAACGGCGACATCGATCTGGACATAGCCCTTTATGGCCTGTCGGCGCTTAACGTGGATCAGTACGGCCTTGATGAGATGGACAACAAGATCCTTTCCACCATCATCGACAAATTCAAAGGCGGGCCGGTTGGATTATCCAATGTGGCCACATCTGTGGGTGAAGACGCCGGCACCATCGAAGAGGTATATGAACCATACCTGATACAGGAAGGCTATATCATGCGGACGCCCCGTGGCAGGGAGGCTACAGAAATCGCCTACAAACACCTTGGGCGCCTGAAGTCGCCCGGGCAAAACACCCTGTTTGATGCCTAACCACTAACCCTTGCAAAATAACCATCATCAATAATATCATTATGAGAAACTTGAAAAAACAATGGATCAAAGCGGCCCTGATACTCATGACGGGTGTGCTGCTGGCGGCCTGCGGACAACGGCCGGCTGTCATATTTCATGAAGGAGATCATATTTACGGGCTGGCTTCACAGGTGCAGTTAGACGGAGAAACAACCCTTGTTTATATGACCGACTATTTCGTGCTGGGCTCAGAGGCAGAGATCGACTCGGTGACCGGCTCAGACCGGTTGGCTTTTGTGCTTTCCGACGACAAGCAGAACCTGATGGTGATCACGCAGTCAAACTTCGTTCCCCATTTGTCGGAAATGAAGGTCTGGATAGGAGGGGAGGCATACAGTATCCTGGTGAAACGGAACAAGCGCGAACGTTTTACCTTTACCTTTGACCCCCTGGGTGAACGCTATCGAAGTGTTGGCCTGCGCGGGGAAATGAACGACTGGAACCCCATCCCCATGAACCTCATCGACGGCGTATGGGAAACGGAGCTGCGCCTGAACCCCGGCCGCTATCAATACCTGATACAGGCCGACGGCCGCGACATGCTGGACCCAAACAACCCCTTAGTGGTGGACAACAACGTGGGCGGATACAACAGCCTGCTGGAGGTGGGGCAGATCAACAGAACACAGGCCCCGCATATCTATCCCGAAAGCCACAGACGCTATACCATAAACCTGGGGCTAAAAAATGAAGCGGAGGAAGTGCTGGTGTTCTGGCAAAATTTTCGTCTGCCGGATGACAGGGTCGTCGCAGAGGGAGATCAGATCAGGCTGAAGGTGCCCGGCGATGCTGCAAATATGAAAAGGAGCTTTATCCGTGTATGGGCTTTCAACGAGCACGGCCCTTCCAACGATCTGCTGATACCCTTGCATTATGGCCGGCCGGTTATGGATCCGGTACAACTGACCCGCGAAGACAAGGAGGCGACCATCCTCTATTTCATGATGGTTGACCGTTTTAACAACGGGAACCCTGACAACGACGACCCTGTTGATGATCCGGAAGTGGCCGACAGGGCCAACTTTTGGGGAGGAGACCTGGCGGGTATTACGGAAAAGATCAATGACGGCTATTTTCAGATGCTGGGTGTCAACACCGTCTGGATGTCGCCCATCACCCAGAACCCGCTGGAAGCATTCAGGGAGTTTCCGGAGCCTCGCCGGAAGTACACCGGCTATCACGGCTACTGGCCCATCACCCTCACCACCGTTGACCACCGCTTCGGCACGGAAGAAGAGCTGCACGAACTGGTCAGCTCAGCCCACGCAAACAACATCAGCGTGATGCTCGACTTTGTGTCCAACCACGTACATGAGCAAAACCCTATCATCAAAGAAAACCCGCACTGGGCAACTACTTTGAATCTTCCCGACGGACGCAAAAACATTCGCCTGTGGGATGAGCATCGCCTGACCACCTGGTTTGACACCTTCCTGCCAAGCCTCGATTTTTCTATACCGGAAGTGGTAGAACTGATGTCGGACAGCGCGTTCTTCTGGATCGACAACTTCAACATGGATGGCTTCCGGCACGATGCCACCAAGCATGTGCACCTGGATTTCTGGAGAAATCTCACCAGGAAATTAAAAGAGGACTACATGATCCCTAATAACAAACGTCTTTTCCAGATCGGGGAAACCTTTGGCAGTCGCGAACTGA
>SKTQ01000003.1 GCA_007122505.1 Bacteroidales bacterium
AAATATCCACAAACAAAATGATCAAATATTCATCTTTTCAATGATTATATTTTAATCAAAGATAATCATTTTTTGGAAAACAAAACACAGTGATAAATTTTTTCTGAAAACCGCAGCTAATATCCAGTGATTCCACCGGATAATACAAAGCATAAATAGCCATTCAGCGTATTTGCCGTGTTGTTTCACTACCAAAAGAGCAGAAAGTCAGCAAGCGGGAATGCCGGTCTATTTCAAAGAAGCGTAAAGAAACGCAATTTCCTCTGCCCACCTGTTTTCGTCGGGTGTTTCAAGAATGATGGGAATATTGTCGAAACGGGGATCCTTCATAATGCGTATAAATACTTCACTCCCCAGGGTTCCGTCGCCGATCTGGTCGTGGCGGTCAACCCTTGAACCATGTGCCTTTTTTGAGTCATTGATGTGCATGCCGCGCAAAAAATCAAAACCGATCACTTTGTCAAATGTAGCAAAGGTATTTTCGAAACCTTCGGCACTTTTTATCTCATAGCCGGCCGAATAGGCATGGGCGGTATCGATGCACACCCCCACCCTGTTCTTGTCTTCAATGTGGTCGATGATAAACCGGATTTGCTCAAAAGTATAGCCGAGGTTGGTACCTTGACCGGCGGTATTTTCAATGACGGCTGTAACACCGCGGGTTTTGTCCAGGGCAATATTCACGGAATCGGCGATGGTTTTCAGACAGCTTTCTTCATCGGTTTTGTTAAGATGACTCCCCGGGTGAAAATTCAGCCGGTCGAGGCCAAGCTGCTCACACCGCTGCATCTCATCAAGAAAGGCAGCCCTCGACTTCTCAAGTCCTTCCTTTTCGGGATGCCCCAGGTTGATCAGGTAGCTGTCGTGGGGCAGTATCTGAAAAGCCTGAAAACCATATTTTTCGCAATTATCTTTGAATGCCCGGATCGTTTTTTTGTCGAGCGGCTTTGCCGTCCACCGCTTTTGGTTCTTGGTAAACAACCCGAATGCTTTTGCACCGATATTATGGGCATTTACGGGAGCGTTATCCACACCGCCTGAAGCACTTACATGTGCACCGATATATTTCATAGGTGTTGTTTTCTGACAAAGATACAGACTTTGGATGATCTTCAACAAAAAGCTGAAATCATCCGGGATGAAGGGAAATGATACAGGAGCAGGACAAATAATGAACGGCCTGTTTATTCAGGAAGCCGGGCCGCCTGCACGTGCATCCAGTCGAAGTTTCGCTTGCGTCCAAGGCTGATCCACCCCTCTTCTTCCCAGCATTTCCACCAGTCATTATAATCCGGATGCGCCATGGAAGCCTTGTCCCTCCCCCATTCCAACTGATTCCGGATGGGGTCGAAATCGAGGGCAATGCCCCAGGCATGCATGGACCACTGGTTGCCATTACGCATCATCCGGTCGTTATAACAACCCCCGAAATAGTCTAACCGTAAGCGCTTGATCTCATTTTCGCCATAAATGTCTTTTACTTTCTGAAGAACACGTTGCAGGCTTTCAGCCACTTTACGGTGACAGGTGGTGCGACGCACTGTGGTGGAGAGCTGCCACGAAAGCCGCATCTCAAAAGGAAAATCCACCATGACGAGATCAGAACCTTTTGGTCCGTAGAAGTTTTCAAATGCCCGGGTATTCTGTTCCGGCCAATTGTTTGGATTGGGAACGGTAAATGTATCCGGACGCCATGGCGGCTGAAGCTTGCCATGCTCCAGCAAATAGGTGAGCTGATCAAAAGCTGCCTGGGTAATGGGACCCCACAGACCGTCGATGGGCCCGGAATCAATATTGTGCTCCCTCGCCGCAATCTGAATAAAGGCGATCAGCCTCCTTTGTTTGGGCCACTTCTGATCAATGCCCGCTACACGTGTAATCGCTGCCATGGTGGGCAAATCGGCTACGCCATCAATGCCGCCATTGTATAAACCTTTCCTTTTTAAGAATTCCTGTGCAATCCTGATTCTTGCTTTCATACCCATAAATTTTGTCGAAATGTGTGAAATACTGAAAAGCCAACAACTTTATTTAATCTAAACAAAAATAAACAAATATTTCCACAAATACAATATACCCAATCATGTTAAAATAATTGATTATATTATGATCATATTTTTGATTATTTTTTAATCATTTTGATGATGACAGATGTGCTTTGCGGGCTTATCTTTTTTTTTGCGGGCTATGCGTGAAACATTTTATTCCTCGCAAAGGCCGCAAAGGTTAAATCACGCAAAACGCGCAAAGAAAGGCTGCATTATTCATTCACAGCAGCTTTGAGAGGATTTGCGGCGATAAACGGAGCGCCCTGAAAGGGCATCTTAAACACTAAAAAACAAATAGTTAACAATTACAAACAGATGAAAACCTTTGAGCACCGCAACATATTGCACCTGGATCAGGACACCTTTTTTGTGTCGGTAGAACGTTTGCGCAATGGCACCCTTGCGCACAAGCCGGTGATCATTGGTGGCATGGGCGACAGGGGGGTTGTAGCGAGTTGCAGCTATGAGGCCCGCCGGTTTGGCGTACATTCGGCGATGCCCATGAAACTGGCCCGGCAGCTTTGTTCAGACGCGGTATATATACGTGGCGACATGGAGCTTTACACACGTTACTCCAACCTTGTTACCTCCATCATTGCCGACCGGGCACCATTGTTTGAAAAATCATCCATCGACGAACACTATGTGGATATAACCGGCATGGACCGTTTTTTTGGCTGCCGGGCATGGGCCAACGAACTGCGGCAAACCATCATCAAAGAAAGCGGGCTGCCCATTTCCATGGGCCTGTCGCTGAACAAAACCATTGCCAAAATGGCCACATGCGAGGCAAAACCCAACGGACAGCTGGAGGTGGCGCCCACACTGATCAGGCCCTTTCTGGACCCCTTGTCTGTGGCAAAAATACCCATGGTTGGGCCAAAGACCTACCAGAACCTGCGAAATATGGGCATAGCCACTATCGGCACCCTGCGCAGCATTCCGCCGGAGGTTTTCGAACGGATGCTGGGCAAAAACGGAAGGGAAATATGGCAACGCGCCAACGGCATCGACAACAGTCCGGTGCAATCGTGGAGCGACCACAAAAGCATCAGCTCGGAAACCACCTTCGAAAATGATGTCACCGACAACACATACATAAACAATATACTGGTCAGGCTCTGTGAAGAGCTGGCTTTCCGGCTGCGCAAACATCAGCAGCTCACAGGCTGCGTGAGCGTGAAGCTGCGTTACGCCAACTTCGACACCCATAGCCTGCAGCAAAGCCTGCCTTATACAGCCTTCGACCATATTCTGATACCCGCCTGCAAAGAGCTCTTCAGCAGGCTGCACAAGCGCCGCATGCGTATCCGGCTGATAGGGGTGCAGTTTAGCCGGCTCATAAGAGGTGCCCAGCAACTAAACATGTTTGAAGACACGCCCGAGATGGCCGGACTATACCAGGCCATCGACCGCATGCGGCGCAAATACGGCAACGAAGCCGTCAGAAGAGCAGTAATACAGGAATCGGAGCGTAGAAACGCGGCAAAAGTAACAAGCCCGTCAACACAACGGCGTTGACGGGTAAACAACCGGACATTTCCCATTATAGAAACATATCACACAATACTGTAACCCGATCCATGTACCTCAACTGCCACACATATTACAGCCTGCGCTACGGAACTTTGTCACCGGAGCAGCTGGTGAGCATGGCCGCGCATTTTGAAGTGCAGCAACTGGCCCTTACCGACATCAACAACGGAACGGCTATCCCGGAATTTGTCCAACGCTGCAGAAAACAGGGAATAACACCCGTGGCCGGAATGGAGTTCAGACAGGGAGACAAACTCCTTTATGTGGTACTGGCACGAAACGCAGAAGGATATCAGATTATCAACAACTTCAGAAGCCGCCACAATTTGCATCATACCCCATTGCCACAACGATTCCCGGTATGTGACAACACCTTCGTGATATACCCTTTTGTGAAAAATCAGCCATTCCCGGC
>SKTQ01000140.1 GCA_007122505.1 Bacteroidales bacterium
GAAAGATTGCAGAAAATCAACGGAAAAGCAAAAAACAGAATGTTGCGCATAAGCAGCGATTATGAAAGATGAATGCAGTTTTACCTGCCAAAGACTGATATGTTGAAGTATCTTCTTGGGTTTTCGCGGATATCTTCCAGCAGTAACTCCAGTTGCCGGGATGATTCATTAAGGTTGTGATACAGTGCATCATCCTGCAAAAGCATGCCGGCAGAGCCTTCTCCTGCATTGATTTTTTCAACCAATGCCGACAAGGTTTCCATGGTTGATGCAGTATTCAGAATGGTACTTCGGAAGTCATCAGAGGCAAGGGTTTCGCTTATTTCGTTTATGTTTTGAATGATATGATTGAGCACCTCATTGTTATCTTCAATATTGGTGGTTATGGATTCCACGTTTGCCATGATGTTTGCAAACCGGTCTGACTCCCTTGACAGGGTGGTTTCGGCTATTGAAGCTGTTTTTTCAAGCGAGGCCATTGTACGTTGAAAACCTTCGATGCTGTATTGAATGTCACGGATGCTTTCCTGGTTTAGGATAGTGTTAATAGCGGTAAGCAAAGAGTCTGTCCTGATCATTATGGTTTCGGCCCTGTCACGAAATGGAACAACCTGTGTGGTCAACACATCCAAAATATCAGGTTTGACGAACCCGGGAACAGTATCTCCTCTCTGAATGCCGCGGGAAGATTGTCCAAGTGTAATTTGCAGTTCTTTCTCACCGATCAGGGCACCGGTCAGGTATATTTCTGAATCATCAGGTACAAAAATCTGCCTGTCAATGGTGGCAGTTACGATTACCCGTCCTGAACCATCGGGATGAAAAGCTATGCGACTTACCTGTCCGATTTTTACACCACTAACTTTTACCTGGTTGGTTTCCAGCAGTCCGCTGGCATCTTCAAACTGAACGTGAAAACGAATATGTCCGGTAAAAATATCGACGCCTTTCAGATAGTTGACGCCCCAAACAAATAAAAACAGGGCGATGGTTAAAAATATCCCAAGTTTGATCTCTCTGCCTGCCTTCTTTCCAAACTTCATAATTTGCTAGTCTCTTGATGGGTTGTTTAGCAGCCGGATTGCTTCTGATGGTGAAATTCTTTCATCATTAATAAAAGCTACCACAAAAGCGTCATGAAAACCGGCTTCCTGCATTTCTTTCTGGATCTTGCTTGCTTCTTCAAGGGATGATACATTTCCCACTGTGTATTTGTACAAACCTTCATGAAAATAGTGAGATACGTTAGCCAAACCCTGAAAAGCCGGTGAGTTGTCATCTGCCTTCCGCCTGGTACTCATGAACTGAACGCGAAAGTTGATTTTGCTGCCGTTTTGGACCTTGGCAGCTGTTTGCGACTGACCTTCAGATGCAACTGTGGCTGTGACAGGCCCGCCGGGCATGGGTTCTTCGGCATATTGATAATGTTGTTTCCTGTAGTTTTCTCCGGCAAGCAGATATGCGTTCTGTGCTTCCCTGTAATCGCGGAATGCGCGAAAAATGGCAGAGGCAATGTGCGCTTGCCCGGTTTCTGAGATCAGGTATTGTTCTTCCCTGTGATTGCTCAAAAACCCTGCTTCAACCAGGACACCGGGCATGGCAATCTGGTACAGCACCAGAAATCCTGCCTGTTTTACCCCACGGTCTATCCTTCGCGCCCGGTCCCTGAATTGTTGTTGCACCAAAGAGGCCATTTGCAGGCTTTGTTCCAGGTATGTGTTCTGGTAAAATGAAAAGATGATGTTTGCTTCGGGCGAATGGGGGTCGAAACCGTCATAGGTTTCCAGGTAGTCTTCCTCGTAGAGGATCGATTTGTTTTCGCGCCGTGCAACTTCAAGGTTTGCCTGGCTACGGTGCAGCCCCATGACAAAGGTTTCCGTTCCGATGGCTGCTCTGTTTGCCGCACTGTTGCAGTGAATGGAGATAAACAGATCCGCTTTATTGTCGTTGGCAATCTGGGCCCTTTCGTGCAGCGGCACAAACACATCCGTTTCCCTGGTGAATATTACTTCCACATCGGGTATATGCTCACGTATGTATTCTCCCAATTTCAGAGAAATGGCCAACGCAATGTCTTTTTCCTTGGCTTGCCTGCCAACTGCACCACTGTCGCGCCCGCCGTGTCCGGGGTCAATAACTACGGTCCTGACAGCTGAGCTGCCTTGTGATATCACGTTTATGGGGAATGCCATAAAACCAATTGCTATACCAAAAATCAGAGCCAGTCGTTTCACTTGAGGTATGTTATTTTTAATTAGTTTTGCCGGTAAGATGGCAATTACGATATGCTTTGGTTGTAGAACGGTTTTTCTACAAAAATAATATTTAATCACTTTGTGCACAAACGTCACATCCAAGATTTTTCTGCTGGCAACCTTATTTTGCATTATTTTTTATGCCGGAGAAGTAAGATCGCAGGGAGAACCTGTGATGGCTCCGGATTCTGAAGCAGTGCGGGATACAACCGAAGTTGACACTCCTGATGAGCCGCCCGTCAGGATGCGCGAAACACGTGTTATTTTGGAAGACAAGGTGACCTACTCGGCGGAGGATACCATATTTCATGATATTCGAAACAGCCGTGTGTATATCTATGGAAATGCCGATCTGCAATACGAGGACATCCAACTGCAGGCGGCATACATAGAGATTGATTTTAATACCAATGAGCTGTATGCCAGCGGGCTCCCTGATACGGCGGGGGTAATTCAGGGGAAACCTTTATTCAGGGAAGGGATGCAAAGCTTTCAGTCGGATGAGCTGCGATACAATTTTGAGACGCGGCGGGGCCGCACCATAGGTGTAGTTACCGAAGAGGCCGACGGATACGTGCATGGGGAAGTGGTAAAGCTTCAGCCCAACCGGGAGGTTCATGTTTCAGACGGTAAATATACAACCTGCAGTGACCCAAATCCACATTTCCATATCGCCTTCAGGAGAGCGAAGATCATTCCCAACGACAAAATCGTGTCCAGTTTCGCCTATCTTGTGATTATGGATGTGCCAACACCCCTGTTTATTCCTTTTGGTTTTTTCCCAAACAAAAGGGGGCGTGCTTCAGGTATTCTGATTCCATCATACGGAGAAAGCAGAGAAAGAGGTTTTTACCTGGAAAATGGTGGATTTTACTGGGGTATCAATGATTATGTGGATATGTCATTGCGCGGTGATATCTTTTCCAGGGGTAGCTGGGCATTGAGGTTGGGCTCAAATTACGCTGT
The DNA here is from genome assembly GCA_007122505.1 of Bacteroidales bacterium. Lineage (GTDB taxonomy): Bacteria > Bacteroidota > Bacteroidia > Bacteroidales > UBA7960 > PUPG01. The sequence continues at coordinate 3,222 of SKTQ01000140.1, forward strand.
TCGATATCGTTACAGCGGGAACGTTAACCTGAGTTATGCCATCAACGTGCTGGGAGAGCAAAATCTTCCCGGATATGAACGCAGCAGGGATTTTCGTATTCAATGGAGTCATAGCCAGGCACCCCAGGCACATCCTACCCGTAGCTTCAGGGCAAGTGTGAATGCCGGCAGCCGCCAGGCAAGCCGCTTCAACCCCATTTCCGATGATGATTATCTAACCAACACATTCAGCTCAAATGTTTCTTATGCCAGAAGCTGGGCAAACCGCTATAACTTTTCCGCAAACCTCCGGCATAGCCAAAATACGCAAAACCGCATGGTTGACCTGGGACTCCCGGAAATCACTTTTGGGGTTAACCAGTTTTTTCCCTTCCGCAGAAGCCAGTCACCAGGTCAAATGAGGTGGTATGAGAACATCAGCGTGAATTATAACATGGCAGCCCGAAACGAATTAAGCATTGTCGACTCCCTGCTGTTTACACAGGATGCCCTCAACCGTTTCAGAAGCGGCGCCCGTCATGAGGCGCGGGCAAACTACGACACCAGGCTGCTAAACCATTTTAACTTCAACACAGGCATTAATTACAGTGAAAAATGGTACCTGAGAACCATCCGGAAAGAATGGGATGATGATCTGATGACCATTACCCCCACTGATACCATTTTCGGTGGCGTAGTTACCGATACGGTTCCCGGTTTCAGATCAGCGAGGGAATTTAATTTTTCGTCGGGTATCAGCACCCAGTTGTTTGGGCTCATGCAGTTTACGAGGGGCC
>SKTQ01000343.1 GCA_007122505.1 Bacteroidales bacterium
GACTGGAACATGGTGCTTGACAGGCAGGGTGGCCCCAACTGGGCGGAAAACTGGTGCATTGCCCCGGTAATTGTCGATCCCGATAAAGATGAAGTGTATTTTACACCTCTGTATTACATCATGGCACACTTCAGCCGGTATATCAGGCCCGGTGCAGTAAGGATTGGGTTTGAAAATCCTGATGAAAGCATAAAAGTAACTGCCGTTGAAAATCCCGACGGTACGATTGCCGTAGTAATCTTCAATCCCAATGAGCAAGCAAAGGGAATCAAGCTCTCAATCAAAGGTAAATCCCTTGATTTTTCTATAAGCGCCAAGGCACTTCAAACCATTGTTATTTAAACCCAAGAAGGATCTATCCCTGCATGGACAGATTCTTTTTAAAAATAAATTTTATGACATCTTCTACAACACCTTTAAAAGACAGGGTGCCCCTGGGACAAAAAGCCGCTTTTGGAGCCGGACACTTAGTTAACAATCTACTGCCCGGATCCCTTGGGATTTTTATGTTCTTTTTGCTCACGGCATTCGGAATGCATCCTTTCCTGGCCGGATTACTCGGTGGTTTGCCCCGGTTATTTGATGCGATCACTGATCCAATAATGGGTTATATAACAGATAATACCAAATCAAAGTATGGAAGAAGGAAACCTTACATTTTTGTTGGAGCCATATTGAGCGGGGTGCTATTCATGGTGTTATGGCAACTCAATCCTGAAAACTCGCAGATGTATAATTTCTGGTACTTCCTGATATTATCCATGGTTTACCTCATTGGAAATACGATGTTTTCAACCCCTCTTATTGGCCTTGGGTATGAAATGACCTCCGACTATAACGAACGTACACGGCTGATGGGGTTCTCACAAACCATCGGGCAAATCGCATGGATGATCGTGCCCTGGTTCTGGGTAATCATAGCAAACCCTAATCTATTTGAGACACAAGATATAGGTGTTCGGCGACTTGCCATTGTTGTGGGTGCGATATGTATGATACTCGGAATGATGCCGGCTCTTTTCTGCAAAGAGATTGACCAGACAAACCTTAGCAACAGAGACGAACTTACCCTAAAAAACATTGCGAAAAATCTGAAGAGCTTGCTTGTAAACATGGTGCAAATCTTTAAAAACACCTCTTTTGTAAGATTATGTGGCGCCACATTCCTGGTTTTTAACGGATTTCAGATGGTAGCTTCATTTAGCTTTTTTATTATCGTTTTCTACATGTTTAACGGCAACTATGAGCTTGCAGGAACATGGCCTGCATGGTTCTCAACAGTAAGTGCCCTCGCTACCGCATTTCTTATCATTCCAATTATTACCTGGATGGCAAATCAAGTGGGAAAAAGAAACGCATTTATTATTTCAACGGCCATTTCTATTGTAGGATATGGTTTAAAATGGTGGGGTTTTAATCCCGAATATCCATGGTTGATGTTTATGCCTATCCCTTTCATTGTTTTCGGAATCGGTGGCCTCTTTACCCTTATGATGAGTATGACTGCCGATGTGTGCGACCTTGATGAGCTGAACAACGGTATGCCCCGCAAAGAAGGATCATTCGGGGCCATATACTGGTGGATGGTTAAACTTGGGCAGGGACTGGCCTTGGTATTGGGAGGTGCGGTTTTGACAGTGGTAGGTTTTGACCAGAATGCAGCAACGCAAACTACCGAAACGCTTACCAATCTCAGGCTCGCAGATATATTGATCCCTGCCTTTACCGCAGGATTAGCAATCCTTGTAATGTGGAAATATGACCTTACAGAACAAAAAGCCAAAGAAATCAAGGCAGAGCTGGTAAGAAGGCGCGGAGAACTATAAAGATTAGATTTCATGGATACAAAACTTATATAAACCCTTTTAAAAGTTAACAATAATGTCGTACAGACCCGATCATTTTTTAAGCTACAAGGAATCAAAAAGGTTTGCCGACCCCCAATTCCTTGCAGGAAAGACCGATGAAGAATTAAAAAGTCTTTTCCTGGAAATATTATATGGTGGCGTGCATGGTTTCTGCTTCAGCCTTTATGAAGATGGCCAAAAGCCCGGTGATATTATCCCGGCCGCGCAAATAAGAAGGAGAATGCAGATATTGAAACCATTTACCCAATGGGTTCGGTCATTTTCCTGTATCGAGGGGAATGAATTGATACCTCAAATAGCCAAGGAGAATGGACTGAAAACCTTAGTCGGTGCCTGGTTGGGCACCGATAAAGACAAAAACCGTCAGGAAATTGCGAATTTGATCAGCCTGGCTAAAGAGGGTTTTGTAGATATTGCAGCGGTTGGCAACGAAGTGCTTTACAGGAATGATTTATCCGAAGATGAACTCCTCGCATTTATTCAGCATGTTAAAGATAGTATTCCCGGAATACCTGTCGGCTATGTGGATGCATATTACGAGTTTGTGCAAAAACCGCGAATTACAAATGCTTGTGACGTTATTTTGAGTAATTGTTATCCTTTCTGGGAAGGCACCGAGTTTCGTCACGCTTTACCACACATGCAACAGATGGTTCACCAGGTAAAAATGGTTGCGAAAGAAAAACCTGTCATCATCACTGAAACCGGCTGGCCAAGCAAAGGAGAAAAAATGGGTAACGCCGTTCCCTCCCATGAATCAGCCATGAAATATTTTATCAACACCCAATTATGGACCATGGATGAAAATATTGATGTCTTCTATTTTTCATCTTTTGATGAATCATGGAAGGTAGGTGCCGAAGGAGAAGTTGGAGCATATTGGGGCATCTGGGATAAACATGAAAAACTAAAGTTTGGTAATGAACACTTTTGATGCTTTATATATTGAGCACGGAAGAGCGATCTGTTATTCCGGGTTCAGAAAAGGTCAGAATCCCGGCGGGCTGTATCCAACCTACAATGAGGTTAAGGAAGACCTGTTGCTGCTGCATGGTCATTGGAAATACCTGAGGGTGTTTGATTGCGACCGGCATGCCGAAACGGTTTTGGAGGTGATCAGCAAGGAAAAACTGGATTTCCAATTGATGCTGAGTGCATACATTACCGCTGAAATGAATAACTTCAATTGCCCCTGGAACGGAGGTGTTTATTCAGAAGAACGGCTGGAATTGAATCGTGCGCACAACCAGAACAGGATAAAATGCCTGATAGAAATGGTCCGTCAATACGATTCATTGGTTTTTTCCCTGTCGGTGGGAAACGAAGCCTGTGTGGAATGGACAGACCATTATGTACCTGAAAGCAGGGTGCTGGAATATGTGAAACAAGTGAGAAGCAAAACGAAGAAACCGGTTACTTTTTGTGAAAATTATGTCCCATGGCTTTTAAAGCTGGAAAAATTAGCTAATGAAGTGGACTTTATTTCCATACATACTTATCCTGTATGGGAATACAAGCATATTAACGAAGCGCTTGACTACACCAAAGAGAACTATTATTCGGTAGCCAAAAAATACCCGCATAAACCGGTAATAATTACTGAGGCAGGATGGGCTACACACTCCAACGGGAGGGGCATCAGTCCGGAAAACGTTAACGAGGAGTATCAAAAGATTTATTTTGAAAAGCTTATGGAGTGGTCAGAAAAAGAAGGCATCATTACTTTCTTTTTTGAAGCTTTTGATGAATATTGGAAAGGTTCGCCCGAACCACTGGAGCCTGAAAAACACTGGGGTTTATTCAAAATTGACAGAACCCCAAAAATAGCTGTTCGTCATATTTTTCAAAAATAAAAAAAACAAACGGCTGCTGAAATTAGCGAGCCTTTCAATGAGAAGTATTAACCTAAACCAAATAATGAAATGAAAAACATTACATTAATACTAATGATGCTTTTAGCATCTTTCAGTTTTGCTCAAAACCACCCCATCGATTTTGAACCCGATGGGTATGGGGCAGACTGGAACTGGAATGTGTTTGAAAATTTGCACAATCCTCCCCTGGAAATTATAGCGAACCCCGATCCATCAGGAATTAATACCTCTGCAACAGTGGCCAAATTCACCGC